>JADGBM010000072.1 GCA_015231515.1 Desulfobulbaceae bacterium | reverse complement strand
TGGGCGATTCTTTGAGTTCTATCACAACTCAAGTAAAGTGGTGGCTGAAATGCTTCACCTTGCACCGCTTAAACAGAACCGCCGTGATGCTCGTTTTGGGTTTCCGGTAAGAAAAATGGCCCAATATATGCTGTGTGCGATAGGCGCAGGAAAAAGTGTGGTGGTGATTCTGGAAGATCAATATCTGATGAAAATCAAGGAACGCAGAATATGGCGCCGTTTTGAGGGTAAAGTTTTGGACAACTATTCAGGTGGTGGTCCTGAATAGTTACGTTATTTCAAACTATTGTGACTCGATTTCGGCCCTCAGTTTTACTTTGGTACATTGCTTTATCGGCTCGATCAAGCAGTGATGTAAGTGTGTCATCATCTCGGGCCATGGTAGCGCCAATAGATATTGTGGCACTTAGCCTTTTTTCGTTCACCACCGTATATGAACTGCCTACTAATGAGTGTATTCGGTTGGCCTGATCCTTCAGCTCACTGCTGGATAGATTATGAATAATACCAATAAATTCTTCTCCGCCCCAGCGCCCAAAAAGGTCATACAGCCTGCCGCTGCTTATCAAAGTTTTGGCAATCAGTTTCAGCAGGGTGTCGCCTAATTCATGACCGTATGTGTCGTTGAAATGTTTAAAGTTATCAACATCCATGAATAAGGGGCCAAAGGGGGTGTTGTTGCGTTTTTTCTCGGCAAAGTGGCTGTGAATCTCTTTGGTGATATACTGACGGTTGGCAAGGTGGGTAAGCTCGTCAAGTAGAGCAAGTTTTTTGAGATCATCAATTCGCGCCTCAGTTGCCACTTTGTTGCTCAAGTCGGTAAAGAGTTCAAGCCCTCCGACGATAGTTCCGTTTTCGTCCGTCAACGTGTTGGTCCGGATTGAAACCGGAAGTCGGTGGCCAGCCTTGTGGTGCATATAGACTTCAGCTGCTCGAGGATGTCCATCATGCATTGTGGCTTCTACCGAGCAGCCTCCTTTGCAAAGGGAGTTGCCTTCCGCATCGACATGGTCAAAATATTATCCGCGCATGGCTGGCCAACAACCTCTACAGCGGAAAAACCAGAAATCCGTTCAGCGGCCATGCTCCAGAAGGTGATTATTCGGTCGCGATCGACAAAATAGAGTCCATCTTGCAGGTCGGCAATTATTTTTTCATATGTAGCAGAGGTGATTTTCATATCGCTTCTCAAATGGGTAGGGTTCCTTATTGTAGGTTGCTGTCTCAGAAAAGTCAATCTGCTATCGATAACATCTGCTATCGATAAATGAAGTATGTTAGGTTCTATTTAAAATCTATTTAAGGTTGCAACTATCAGGGCGATGGCATAAAATCACGTAATCTGTTTCCTAAGTCCTGTGCCACCACTACATAGCAATATCCACTCACGAACCACGGTCGTTTAACAACGATACCACGGGAGCATTCAGATGGAAAAAGCAATGATTGAAGAGCTTGAACGGATTCATCAGCAGTATGATGAGTCAGGCGATAATATCATATCTGCCCTTCAGCACATTCAGGAAGTTTTTGGCTATCTACCGGAAGAGGCGGTTTACTGGTTTTCTAAACGAACGAATATCCCAGCCAGCAAATTTTTCGGGGTCAGTACTTTTTATGCGCAATTCTTTCTGAAACCACGTGGCAAAAACATTATTACCTCATGTTGCGGAACGGTCTGTCACGTAAAAGGGGCCCATCGTAATCTGTTTCAATTGAATCAGGAGCTTGATTTTCCCAAGGGTGAAGATACCACCAAAGACGGTTTGTTCACCCTTGAGAAGGTCGCCTGTCTGGGGGCATGCAGTATTGCCCCGGTGATGGTGGTCAACAAAAAAGTCTATGGCCGGATGACCCCTGAAAAAGTAACACAAGCCATTAAAAGCGTTTTAAAAGCTGATAAGGAACAGGACAGTGAGTGAAATCATCATAAATGTCTGTATGGACACCGGGGGTATAGCCGCCGGAAGTCTGGAGGTGATGGATGCGTTTCGGGCTGAATTCGAAAAGGCCGAGGTTGACGCCCGCATAGAAAAGCACTGTGCGATGCATCAGGTCGGTTGCCGTGGCTTTTGCGACAGGGACGTTCTGGTTGACATTACCATCGATGGCGAACGAACCACCTACCAGTACGTGAAG
This sequence comes from Desulfobulbaceae bacterium, assembly GCA_015231515.1. Lineage (NCBI taxonomy): Bacteria > Pseudomonadati > Thermodesulfobacteriota > Desulfobulbia > Desulfobulbales > Desulfobulbaceae > Desulfobulbaceae bacterium. The sequence goes on along the minus strand of JADGBM010000072.1, from coordinate 13,521 downwards.
CCGGATATGGTTCCTCGACTTGTAATGGAGCATATTGTCTCAGGTTCTCCGGTTGAGGAGTGGCGGGTTGGTGATGACTACCATAAGTTTTACACCTTACAGAAAAAAGTGGTGTTGGCCAATAACGGCAAGATTGATCCCGAAAATATCCAGGAATATATTGACTTGGGCGGTTATGAGACTGTCCGCCGGGTTTTGACTGAAATGGCTCCCGCTGAAGTCATTGAGACAATCAAGGCCTCTGGTCTGCGAGGTCGTGGCGGTGCCGGTTTTCCTTCTGGCTTGAAATGGGAAATTTGTGCCTCAAAAGAGGCGGTACCCAAATATCTGATTTGTAATGCCGACGAAGGTGATCCGGGTGCTTTTATGGATCGTTCGGTAATTGAAGGCAACCCGCACACCATGATAGAGGGTATGAGCATTGGCGCCTTCGCCATAGGGGCGCCAACCGCCTATGTTTATATCCGGGCCGAGTATCCCCTGGCAGTAGAGCGTTTGAAAATTGCCCTTCAGCAAGCCCGTGAACGAGGCTTTTTAGGTAAAGGGATTCATGGCTCAACCTTCGATTTTGACATTAAGGTGAAGTTGGGGGCCGGGGCCTTTGTCTGTGGTGAAGAAACAGCGCTGATTGCCTCCATTGAAGGGGAGCGCGGCATGCCGCGAGCTAAGCCGCCATATCCAGCCGATAAAGGGCTTTGGGGGAAACCGACAATTATCAATAATGTCGAAACCTGGGCCAATATCACTCCAATAATGAAAAATGGCGCTGAGTGGTTTGCCTCCATAGGCTCGGAAAACAGCAAGGGTACCAAGGTTTTTGCCTTAACAGGCAAAATCCGAAACACCGGGCTTATTGAAGTGCCGATGGGTATATCGTTGCGGGACATAATTTTTGATATTGGCGGCGGCATTAAGGGTGGTAAACTTTTAAAAGCGGTACAGACCGGCGGCCCTTCTGGCGGTTGTATCCCACAGCAGCATATTGACCTGAAGGTTGACTATGAAAGTTTGAAAAGTGTCGGTTCAATGATGGGGTCCGGCGGCATGGTGGTTCTTGATGAAACGGACTGTATGGTTAATATAACCAAGTTTTTTTTAGAGTTTACACAGGCTGAATCGTGCGGAAAATGTACACCTTGTCGCATCGGCACAAAGCGCCTGCTTGAAATACTGACGAGAATTACCGAAGGCGAGGGCAAAAAGGGAGATATTAATCTGCTGGTTGATCTGGCCAATGATGTTAAGGACTCGAGCCTGTGTGGTCTGGGCATGTCTGCTCCAAACCCGATATTAAGCACTATCAAGTATTTTCGTCATGAGTATGAGGCCCATATTCATCAGAAAAAATGTCCTGCCAAAGTCTGCCGTAAACTCCTTACCTTTTTTATTCGGGAAGATCTCTGTGTCGGCTGCGGTATGTGCAAGAAAAACTGCCCGGTCAAGGCAATTTCCGGTGAGCCGAAAAAGGCACACCGGGTGAATACCGCCGTGTGCATTAAGTGTGGTGCCTGTTATGATATTTGTAAATTCAGCGCAGTCTTGAAGGAGTAGCTGTCATGATCAGCCTGACAATTAATGAAAAAGAGATCGAAGTCGTTGAAGGCACCACCATTCTTGAGGCGGCCCAAACACTCGAAATCGAAATACCGACACTCTGTCATGATTCCCGATTGAGGCCATTTGGGGCTTGTCGTCTTTGTATTGTCGAGGTTGAGGGCATCCCCAGGCCAGTGACCGCCTGTACAACCCCCGCTGAAGAGGGGATGAAGGTGGCAACCGAGAGCGATAAGCTTTACCGGTTACGACGAACAACTGTAGAACTCCTTCTCTCCGATCATCCAAATGACTGTATGGTCTGTGCCAGAGCAGGAGACTGCACCCTACAGGAGTTGGCCTATTTTTATAAACTTCGTGAAAACAGATTTCTTGGTGAGATGCGTGAGCATAATCGGATAGATGAAAATCCTTTTATCAAAAGGGAGATGAACAAATGCATTCTCTGTGGTCTCTGTGTGAGGGTTTGTGATGAGGTGCAGGGGGTTGGGGCCATTGATTTTGCCTATCGGGGCTTTGACGCAAAAATCAGCCCGCCCTTTGACAAAGATCTGGATTGCGAATTTTGCGGGCAGTGTGTGGCCTTGTGCCCGACTGGCGCCTTAACAGGCAAGGCCTGGGCAGGACATGGCCGTCAAAAAGATGTCAAATATACCGACACCACCTGCGGTTATTGCGGTTGTGGTTGTAGTATCACGCTGCATTCCCATGCTGATCAGGTCATCCGAGTATCATCGAAACCAAACACCCACAATCAGGGCTGGCTCTGTGTGAAGGGGCGGTTCGGGTATGAGTTTATCAATAAGTCCGATCGTTTAAAAACCCCGTACATCCGCAAAGAAAAGGGGGGCGAGTTACTGCCCGTTTCCTGGGATGAGGCCTTGGGGTTTATTGTTTCAAAGTTTGAAGCAATACGAGATGAACATGGCCCGAATGCTATTGGCGGTTTGTCTTCGGCGCGCTGTACCAACGAAGAAAACTACGCCTTTCAAAAGTTTTTCCGCACGGTGATTGGAACCAATAATATCGATCATTGTGCCCGTTACTGACACTCCGCGACGGTGGCCGGTCTGGCCACAAAATTTGGTTCTGGCGCTATGAGCAACTCGGTTGCTGGGATTGAAAAAAATGACGCCCTGCTTGTTATTGGTTCAAACACCACGGAAAACCATCCGATTGTTGCCCTGCGCATGAAAAAAGCCGTGTTCAACGGTGCAAAACTTATTGTTGCCGATCCGCGCAAAATTCCATTGGTTAAATTTGCCCATCTTTGGCTTAGGCAGAGACCGGGCACAGACTCGACACTTCTTAACTGTATTGCCCGTGTCATTATTGAAGAGAAGCTGGAGGACAAAGAGTTTATAGCTGGGCGCACCGATGGTTTCGAGGTTTTCTGTCGGTCATTGCAAGAGTTTACCCCTGAGTTTGGAGAAAAAATTACCGGCGTACCAGCCAAGGATATTATTGAGGCCGCTCGTGTATTTGCCGGGGCCAAAAATGCTGGTATTTACTATGCCATGGGCATTACGCAGCACACGATGGGCACCAATAATGTGCATGCGGTGGCTAACCTGTCAATGCTTACTGGCAATATCGGTAAGGAGTTTGCCGGGGTCAATCCGTTAAGGGGCCAGAATAATGTGCAGGGGGCCTGTGACATGGGCTGTTCGCCCAACGTTCTCCCTGGTTATCAGCCGATAACAGACGAAGAGGTGCGTCGGCATTTTGAAGATGTCTGGGGCCGACCGATCCCTGAGAAAATTGGCTTAACTGCCACTGAGATGACAGAGGCCATGAAAGCCGGAACCTTAAAGGCCTTGTACGTCATGGGCGAGAACCCCGTCTTGTCTGACCCTAATATGCAGAGCTCGCTTGAGGCCTTGAAAAACCTGGAGATTTTAATAGTCCAGGACATATTTATGACAGAAACGGCAGAGCTTGCCGATGTCGTATTGCCGGCAGCCTCTTTCGCTGAAAAAGAAGGGACCTTCACCAATACGGAGCGGCGCGTGCAGCGGGTTCGCAAGGCGGTTCCATCTCCCGGTCTGGCGCGCGACGATATGACCATAATTAACCAGCTTTCAACCCGAATGGGCTATAAACATGTGCTGGAAAGTGTAAAAGATCTCGGCTTTAAGGTGAGCAACTCAAAAGAGCATGAGGAGATTTCCACCACACCCGAAGAGGCTTTTCTAGAGGCGCATCTTCTGTGGCCGGCAATGCGCGGTATGACCTATCAACGGCTGAAAGAGGGGGGATTGCAGTGGCCATGTCCGACTCGTTCGCACCCGGGAACCCCGTTTCTTTTTGGAGAAACATTTCCCCGAGCCGGAGGAAAAGCTCTGTTTACAGAGGTTCCCTATGTTGCTTCCAATGAGCAGCCTGATGACGACTATCCTTTTACGCTGACTACCGGTCGGCTGTTATTTCAGTATCATACAGGCACGATGACCAGGCGTTCCAAAGGTCTGGAGGCTGCTGCTCCGGAACCATTTATCGAGATTAACCCTATTGATGCTGAAGAAATTGGTGTTACTGATAAGGAACTGCTTGCCGTGACCTCAAGGCGGGGAACGATCTCTTTAAAGGCCAGGGTCACCGATAATGTCCCGGAAAAATTAGTTTTTATCCCTTTTCATTACCATGAGGCGGCTGCCAATATTCTGACCAATGATGCCTTAGATCCTGTCTGTAAAATTCCCGAGGCAAAAGTCTGTGCTGTCAGGCTGGAATTGGTTGATTAACTTGTTGATTGGTTGACTAGTTGACTGGTGGAAGGGGGTAAAATATAACTTACCGTTACAGTATTTGCCCATTTAACCATTTCCCTATTTACCCAATTTCCCAGTTAACCAACCAACAACCAATTAACCTCCACAAAATGAGCAAATAAGTGCAAACCAATAAATCTCCAGTTTCAGTAAGTTTTCAGCCTGCCAACCGAACGGTAAAGGTTGCTGCCGGCACCACTGTAATGAAAGCCGCCCGTGAAGCTGGGCTGCACATTAATGCCTCCTGTGGTGGCGCCGGCGTCTGCGGGAAATGCCGGATTATTGTTGAGTCCGGCGAGGTTCTTGGCGGAAAAAGCGAAAAGCTGTCTGATCGCGATTACGAAAAAGGCTATCGCCAGGCCTGTACTACAGAAATTGTAGCAGACGTCACTATTCGGATACCGGAGGAGTCTGGAGCCCAGGGCGGCGTACTGGGAATAGATGTGCCTCAGCGTCATAGGGCCAGAATGCACGTTTTTGATGTCGACAGCATCAAGCGGGAAGGAATTTTTGATCCTCCGGTTGAGAAATTGAGCCTTGAATTGTCTGCGCCTAGCAGTGTTGATAATCGGGCCGATGTCGGGCGGGTGATACAGGGCCTTGCTGATCAGTATGAAATCCATAGAATGGTAACGGGCCTGTCTGTCCTTCGTAAAATACGAAGAGCCTTACGGGAAAAAAATTTCTTAGTTACCGTTACGGTTGGTCGTCCGGTCAATGAAAAGTTTAAATCTCATCTTATCAATATTCAGTCGGGCAACTGGACAAACCGGAATTTTGGTTTGGCCTTTGATATTGGCACAACGACGGTGTATGGCCAACTGGTGGACCTGAATACTGGAAAAGTTGTCTCTGAGGCAGGCGACTACAATGCCCAGATAAGTTATGGGGAGGATGTTATCTCAAGGATCATTTATGCAGAAAAGCCCAGAGGTCTGCAAATGATGCATGAACTTGTTACTGGCACGATCAATGAGCTTATCAAAAAACTGCTGAAATCAAGCAGGCCGCCTGTTAGCGAAAGTGATTTAGCCAACAAGGGCTATTGTGAAATCCCGATCACCTGGGACGAGATCAATTCGATCACCATAGCTGCCAACACAACGATGACCCATCTGTTTTTGAAGTTGGAACCGGACAATATACGTCGGGCGCCGTACATCCCCGTATCAACTTTTTTCCCGCCGCTTCGTGCCTCTGATCTGGGTCTTGAACTGCCCAGCCATACGGTTGCGCTGCTCTACCCTGCGATTTCAAGTTATGTAGGTGGTGATATAGTTGCCGGGGTTATGGGCTGCGGCATGCACCGAACTGAGTTGATTACCCTTTTTATTGATATTGGTACAAATGCCGAAATTGTTATCGGCAATAAAGACTGGATGGTATGCGCCGCCTGTTCTGCCGGGCCGGCTTTTGAAGGTGGCGGTATAACGCACGGCATGCGCGCCGCTAAAGGAGCAATTGAAGATTTCAGCATCAATCCGCAAAGTTACGAGCCTATGAATTTAACAATAGGCCAGATGCCGCCGGTCGGGATCTGTGGCTCAGGTTTGCTGATAATTATCGCTACGCTGTTTGAGCATGGAGTGATCAACCAGAGCGGCAAGTTTAACATTGTTGAAACCGATCGTATTCGCCAGGGGCGCAGTGGTATGGAGTATGTACTGTCCTGGGAAAAGGATGCTGGTGTTGAACATGATATTGTCATCAATGAGGTTGATATTGAAAATTTTATCAGGGCAAAGGCCGCTATTTTTGCGGGGACTAAAACCTTAATTGAAGAGGTTGGGCTGCAGGTCGCCGATTTGCAGCAGATAATTCTTGCCGGGGCCTTTGGCTCATATATTGATATTGATTGTGCCATGACAGTTGGATTGCTCCCTGAAGTAGACCCGGACACAGTCATGTATATTGGTAATGGTTCGTTAATGGGTGCCAGAATGAGTGAACTCAGTAATCATATCCGCAAGGATGTGGTGCAGGTGGTTCGTAAAATGACAAGTTTTGAGCTTTCTGAAGTCAAAAGTTTTGCAGACCAATATGTGGGGTCGATGTTCCTGCCTCATACTGATATCAGCCTGTTTCCAGAGGTAAAGAAACGCGTCTCAATGGGTTGATCAATGTCTCCTCGCTACATCATAAGCGACAACTCGACTTTGTCGATGGACCCCCAGCAATTCCCCCTTCTTGGTGGATTGAAAGGCGAGATGGCAGAAGTGGCCGGGGTGTTCTGGCCAAGAACGGTTGCCTTTTCAGACGGCACAATTGAACCTATTTTTATTGGCGGGGTGCTTTGCTCAAGTGAGATTTCACGTATTGCGCAGACAATTGCCCTGGAACTTGTGGAGCGGTACAGCCGAAAAAAAATACTTTTAATTCAGCTGCTAGAAGGGGCCATTCCCTTTTGTGAAATGGTTTGCGAAAACTTGAGTTCCTTTAAACCTGAGAACATGGGGTATGAGGTCGCCAGCCTGAAAGTGAGCAGCTATATTGATGGATCGCAAGCTCAAAAGCATCAACTCTCTCAGCCCCTGCACTGTAACGGGAGAGAAGTTTTAACTCTGGCAAACTATGATCAGGTCGTTATTCTTGATGATCTTATTGATGCGGGAAATACAGTGACCTGGCTGGTCAAGGAGTACCTTCCTTCATTTAGCCCAAAGAAACTGTCTGCTTATTTCATGCTGGAAAAAAATAGAGGGCGTGCTGTCGAAGCTAATATAATACTTGATAGGCTGGAAGCTGTTTGTGGCAAGCAAGTTCCCAACGACTGGGTTGTTGGCTACGGCTTGGACATGCGTTTGCCTGGGGAAAAGGGCCAGCACGCGCTGCATCTGTTTCGAGGGCGCCTGCCGGGGGGAATCTACGCCTTTAACGCCGCCATTGAAACAAAGCTTATTGCGGACTATCAGAAAAACCCTCAACAACTGCTGCGGCAACTACAGCTATATGTCAGTAACGTGTAAAAGCCTTACTCCAGCCCCCGGACCGTATGATCCATCGAAATTTCCATGGCCCGTACCGGGCAGACATGCACGCACAGTCCACAGCCAGTGCATTTATCAGGATTAAAAGGCACAGCCATATCCGGCCTGGTTATTGACAAAGCGCCAGTGGGACAGATACCTGTACAGGCGCCGCACTGGAAGCATTTTTCATCATCACGATGAATAACTGTAGCCAGCTTTTCAACCGAGACGCCCAAATCTCTCAGGTATTTGAGCCCGGCCATAATATTCTTTTTCTGGCCGGTTAACTCCAGCACCATAAGACCGTCCTGCTGGAGGAAAATATCGGCTTTAAGGATATTAAACTCAAGGTCGTGGTTTTTCACCAGGTTACAGATAATTGGCTGGTCAATAGTTTCCTTGGGGAAACGCAAGAGATGAACACGCGTATACACGGCAACTCCTAGCCGGCGGCGCCGGCAGTTAAAAATGAAAAGTTAAAAATTAAAAAGTTAGTGCTGTTCTTAGGCGGTGATCCGCTATCTACTCCATGCTGTAATCAAAATTTTCTTTAAACCGGTCTTTGATTTCCTGCAAGTCAAAACGGTGATTTTGAGTGCCGTGCTCTTCAATTTTGGCGGCCCCGAGTAGTGCGGCAAGGCGTCCGGTGGTGGCCCAATCCAGGTCATTCATAATACCGTATAACAGACCGGCCCTATAGGCATCGCCGCATCCGGTTGGATCGTTTAAAATTCGGGTTTTGGCAACCGGGATATCGATGCGATCCCGGCCGGCACAGATAATCGAACCTTTGCCGCCTCTGGTAACGATCAGAGCCTTGACCATTTCAGTAATTTCCAGCTCATTTAAGCCGGTACGCTCCTGAACTAACTGCCACTCGTAGTCGTTGACGGTAAGCCATGTGGCGAGCTTGATGAAGTTTATTAGTTCCTCACCGTTAAACATGGGCAGGCCCTGACCTGGATCAAAAATAAATGGGATGCCAGCCTCAGCAAACTGTTGGGCATGTTCAATCATTCCTTCTCGGCCATCGGGAGAGACCATACCGATAGTGACATTGGAAGCGGAACTCACCTTGTTGTGGTGTGCAAAATTCATGGCTCCAGGGTGAAACGCGGTAATCTGATTATCGTCAAGATCAGTGGTCACAAAGGCCTGGGCAGTGAAGGTCCCGTCAATAGTGGTGACATGGCAACGGTCAACGCCACATTGATCCATCCATTGTGCATAGGGGTCGAAATCCTGGCCGACTGTTCCCATAGGTGCGGCCTTGCCGCCCAGAAGGTCAAGGTTGTAGGCGATATTTCCAGCACAACCGCCAAACTCACGCCGCATTTCAGGTACAAGGAAGCTAACATTTAAAATATGCACTTTATCCGGCAGGATATGGTTTTTAAACCGGTCATTAAAGACCATGATATTGTCATAGGCAAAAGAGCCGCAAATAAGGGCTTTCATGATATTTCTCCTTTTGTTTTCAGTGTAGTCGTGAGCGGCTGTAAAATTAAGAAGCGCAACGGGTTTTTAACTCTTCAAACAGCCTCTCTGGTGATTGTACTGTGTTAATGGTGATCAGTTGATCGCCAAGATGGTCTAATGATTCAAAACTTTCTTTTTGCTGTAGATAGATCTCCCAGCGTCCATCTGAAACGGCCAGGGGGTCTTGGGCACGTTTTTCCATCCTGGTTCGCATCTCATCTTCCAGGCAGGTGCAGAAAATAAAGCAGACAGTTACAGAATATTTGTCGGCCAGGGCAATGACTTGCTGACGGTTATCAATTGAAGAGTATGAAGCGTCAAGCACAACAGATTGCCCGCTCTTGACCGCGGTTTCGGCTTTATCAAGCAAACAGGCGTACGTTTTTTGACTGAAACCTGACGAATAAATGCCCTGACCAAAAGAGCTTTTGTCAGAGCGCTGAGCCGCACTGCCAGCAATCTCCTTTCTGACCACGTCCGAGTTATAATAAAACATTTCATGGGCTTTTGCCCACATTTTTGCCAAGGTGCTTTTGCCGGTGGCAATCATGCCAAAAAAAACAAAAATTTGTGGTTGCCGATGAATCATAAAAGAAACCCCTAACCCTTAACCATTGCCCCTTAACCCTTAACCCTTAACCCTTAACCCCTAACCCCTAACCCTTGACCCTTAACCTCTAACCCCTAAACCTAACCCCTCGCATATTTCTGGGCCAGTAGATAGTATTTAGTTGCCTGCCTCAGGGAAGTGGCGCGTGTTTTTTCGTCAACCTCCTGTTCATGGGCAGTAAGCAGGCCTATTTTGCCACGTACCGAAGCCCGATAACATTTGTAAAAATTAAGCACCTCATCAAGCGCAGTGTCACCAGAATCTTCTTTGTAACGACTAATTAAATACGAAGAAAGATCTGTCAGATTATGATAGTCGAGATCCATGGCCAGAAAAGCGAGATCGCTGGCGATATCGCAGAATCGAAAGCGGGTATTAAACTCGATACAGTCATAGATATAGACACTGTCAGCTAAACAGATATTAGCCGAGTGCAGGTCACCATGACAATCCTTAATTCTATTTTGGGCAATACGTTTTTCAAAGATGTGACTTTTTTCCAAAAAACGCCGGGAGTACGAATTGATGGCATCGAACTCATTTTTGTTCAGGGCTGGGCAACCGACAAATTGCTCTGTCTGGGTAAAGTTTTCGATAACATTGACACCGACGGCCTCAGCGGTTCCATTTTGAGCAACATCTTTGCCGCCCTGCGCAGTCTCATAAAAGGGTTCAAGGATTGCGACAATCGCATCAATATGCTCTCTGGTGAGCTTGCCAGCCGCAATTACATTGCCCATCATGCCCGAATCTGGCATCCGAACCATCTTCACACAGTAGTCAATGGTCTCTCCTGATCCTCCAAGGCAGTGGCCGTTTGCAGTATGGTTGATGGGTAAAGTCTCAAGATAGATCGATGGGCAGAGTCGTCGGTTTAATCGAAGTTCCTCCTCGCAGAAAAATTTTCGTTTATCCAGGCTGGTAAAGTTCAAAAAACCAAAATTGACTGGCTTCTTAATCTTATAAACAAAATCGCCGGCAATCAGCACATACGATATGTGGGTCTGGATCAGTTTAACCGTGTCTACCTTATGGGGGTAAGCGTTGGGGGCCATTAAGGCCTTGATAAAGTCTGGGACTGTATGCGGCATAGTATTTTCCAGCGAGTCAAACGGCAGAAACAGTGTAAAAGGTATTTCAGTCATCCCGGTATATAGACAAACCCGGGGAAAGTCAAGGACGACTCCCTTGTGGTACTGAGAGACCTGCATGGCGCCATGAAGTGGCCGTAGTTAACCTTGATTTTTTCATTTCTTACCATATAGTAAATTAACGACATAGGGGGCAATAATGAGAAAAGTATGTGCTTGGTGTAAGAATGATATCGATCCAGATCAAATCGAAGAAAAAACGGTTGGTGATATCTTTGAATGTCCCCATGCCAGCGAGACTGGTGGGTGTGGAAATACAACACACTGCAAAACGTGCACTATCCGAAAAGCCATTACCGAGACATCACGAACTGGACATGCAAGACTTCAAGTTCCGGCCTTTGCTGATTTGCACTCCTTTGCAAAAAACAAAAAGACGAAATGTGAGATTTCAAACGAAAAACTTGGCGATGCGGTTCTGCTTAGAATTGATGACATTACGTGATTGGATGTTAAAAGTCACCGATTGACAGTGGTAATTAATCTGATTATAATATGGATTATTTTCCACCAAAGGAGGGTAGAATAATGCACGCAAAAGATTACCTGTCGGCAACCGCACTTTCCAAAAAAACAGCTGCAACCCTTGACTCATTGGAAAAGGGGGAAACGGAAAAGCTTATAATCCTTAAAAACAATGCGCCTAAAGCAATTCTTCTCTCTATCGATGCATATGAAGCCATGGAAGAGGAAATAGAAGATTTACGCCTCGCAACCCTTGCCTTTGCTCGCCTGAAAAGCTTTAAGCCTGAAGAAGCACTCTCCCATAAAGAAATGATGAGAAAGTTTGGCAAATGAATTGGACCGTCATATACCACAGGGACGTCGAGGATGATCTGGGAAGTATAAGCCCAACGGCAGCCCGCCGTATAGTGCGGGCAATTGACACCCAGCTGACTGAAGATCCGGTACAATTTGGCGCGCCACTCTCCGGAAATTTAGCCAATTTCCGTAAACTCAGAGTAGGAGACTATCGCCTGGTTTACCAGGTGATAGAGGCAAAGGTTACGGTTTATGTACTTGCCGTTGGACCACGGCGAGATAAGGAAATATACAATACTGCCATCAAGCGCATTGAGTAAACCAAAAAGAATATATCAACCAATTAGCTTGTATTGGCTCGGTCCGACCTCGCACAAAAGCCCGCCAAAAGCCCGCTATATCTGCAAATCTTCAGCAAATGAATAGGAGATGAGCTCGTGGTCAGTGGTCTCTTGATACCCTCTTTCTCGGTGCGAAAAATCTCTTACCTGGGTGGCGGTAAAATCCTTGAAAATTTCTTTCACTTCTGCCAGGACCTTCAACTCAGATGGCTCAAAACCTGACAGATCAGGTTCAATTGTAGAAACGAAATTCTCTCCGTAATATTTATAGATTTGAATCTCACTAACCTCAATTTGCCTTGAGTGGGTCAAGGACGCGAAGAAAAATTCGTAATTATTCGGCACCGGGCCGTGCTGCAGATGCGCATACCTTGCGCCGGTTATGGAAACAGCATTTTCCTTAAAATGCTTAAAGTCCGCATAGAAGAGGAGCTTATTGAGTTTCGTCTTAAGCTGGCCCCCTTTACAGAAAAACAAAATGGCATTCTGTAATTTAGCTAAATTCAATTTCAGATAACCGCTCAATTCATCCGGTTGATAATTCCCTAACCGCAATTCAAATATTCTGTTGATAGAATCACCCTCGGACTCAGCCGCCTCCAACTGCTGGATCAGCCGATCCCGTTTTTCCGGGATAAAAGCGTGGGGCGTTTCCTTGATAAGATTAAGCAGATTGTGCGGCTCCATGGCCATTCGGAGCATTTTCTCATGGGTTTCATCTTGCAAGGCCCCATTTTCGTAACGGCTTAAAGTTGCGCCACCCCAACCCAATAAAGCAGACAATTCCTTTTGCGTAATGCCGTAAGTTTTGCGCCATTCACGGATATCTTCCGGTTGCAACATCTCGTGGCGGCGGCGGTACTCGCGGTAGGCCGCTTCCAAGGCGTCAGGGCCTTGCGTGTTCTCAAATTCCACCCCGCATTCCGTGCATTGGTAATATCGGGCCTCGACCTCAATGGTCACACCACGAACATCGATACCTTCAAGTTGGGTGACGTAATTAATTTTGGCTTCTTTTTCGCAATTCGGACACGGACATATATTGATCATGTTCCACCTCCTCGTAAGTAACCTATTCCGAGGTTTTGCAAGGGTACTTCATGGGATATTTTGAGATATGACATGAAATACATTTTGCTATTTTTGTTCCTGATACTTCAGCCACTTTCAACTTGATATACATCTCATAGCCGCGAATCTGTTTGCCGAACACCCAGGTATCGCAGCTCTGGTCCCGGTCGGTTTCCGGGCCGCTGGAATAGTTATCCACTGAAAGGGTTAATAAAATTTCCTCCAGGTTTCTCTTGGTGATCCCGAGATGAGCGAGTGTGACTTTCGTGTCGTGCCTTGGTACGAGCATGACGCCGCAACCCTGGGTAACAGCCCTTTTGAATTAGATAAGAAATGAGTGTATTTGATATGTTTGAAAAGATAAAATATCAATTGTTAATCAAAACTGTTTTTTCGCAAAACGCTTCAGGTGGCGCTGGAAGCAATGGCAATGGGCTTGGCCCCAAGCCTTCACGTTGCACCTTTCCTGTTGACAGCGCTCAGGATAACTGAGGATGGCCAAATAGGAATGTTTTTAGTGGTGATGCAGCGGTTGAGCCACAAGGCGGACCCCAAGGGCCGCGCATACTCTGTTGATGGTGTCAAAGCGAGGGTGTGCTCCCGGTTTGAGAGCTTTATATAATGCTTCGCGGGTAATTCCAGTGGCCTGGGCGATTTCGCTCATGCCGCGGGCTTTGGCGGCAATACCCAAGGCATGGGCCAGTTCGGCGGCGTCGCCCCCTTCGATGACCATAGTTACATAGGCGGCTATATCTTCTTCGCTTTTCAGCTGTCGAGCCATATCAAAATCCGGCAAGTCGGCAATACGGGTTT
>JADGBM010000071.1 GCA_015231515.1 Desulfobulbaceae bacterium | reverse complement strand
AACAGCGGCATATTGTTGTTTTACCTGCCCCAATTTCTCCGGTCAGAAGAACAAAGCAATTGTCGGTTTCTATGCCGTATTGCAGGTGGGCTAGTGCTTCTCGATGTCTATCGCTCATAAACAAAAAACGTGGATCAGGGGATATTGAAAACGGCTTATGTGTTAATCTGAAATAGTTCTTATACATTTAATTAGGAGTACAATTTCATATTTGTATCCGAGCTTATCTGGATAATGATAAAGGCAGCTGCCGGATCATATAGCCAGCAGGTTATTAGAATTAATCGGAATATTGCCTGAAAGGCATTAATAAAAAATCTGAACAGGGCTGGTCAAACCTTGCCTGGTTTGGGACTTATGGGAGTTATATTGCAGAGTACACTAAGAGACTAAAATGTTCGAGAAAACGATTGAACTTGATAGGTTTCAATGTCGGTACTACCTGTTTTCCAGGCATCTTCAGGCAGGCCGGCCTTTAGAGCCAGCTGCGATAAGAATGATTCTGGGTGTGGTAACTGTTGCCAAACCTGTGGTAAAAAGGTTGCTGAGGCTGAACCCTTTCTTAAAATAACACCATCAGTACCGACTTGTATTTTTGTTACTAACTCCTGCCAATCTTTATATTCGAGTGTTTCAGGAGTGCTTAAGACACTGACTTCAACTTCAAGCTCCTTAAGTTCATCAGCGGTGAGCGGCTTAAATCGATAGTCGTTGAAGGCGGCATTGAGGGCATTTGACCGAACACCCTCCGCAATGGTCTTGTCTGAAACAAGAGTACCAATACAACCTCGTAAGTTCTGGAGTTTTTTTAAGGTAACGAAGGTGCCACCGGCCACGTTAAAGACAGGTGCGGTCAATGCCTCCCTCACATCATTTACTTCAGATTCAGACGCCGGCTTGCCTAGATGTTCTGCTATGGTCTGATAGGCGTGTTGAATGAGTGTCAGACCATCTTCTTTTGTTAACTCCGAATTATTCATAGGTCATTTTTCATGGTTTCAAAAACAAAACCCATAGTCAAATTGACTATGGGTTTTGTTTTTCATCCTAACTAATCAGACTGCTGAATCATCCACAGGATCCAGAGCCACATCCTCCGCTACCACATCCCCCACCTCCGCCACTTACCGGAATAGTTGAAGATATTGAAAAGCCTGATCGGTGACCCTCATCATTATAGTCAACCTTAATGTCACCGCAGTTTTTCATTAAGTCATTATCAACAAGGAACTTAACACTATCGTTGTCAAAAGTTTCGTCTGAATCTTTTGGCTCATCCAGAGCCAATCCCAATGAAGGGCCGCTTCATCCGCCTTGCATTAATGCAATTCTAATAGCCGAGTCAATCTTGTTTTCGTCCATATACTCTTTTAACTTAGTAATGGCCAATTGAGTAACATCCAACATGTGTAATCCTCCACGTAAATATAGAAATAATAAGTTGAAATCGTGTCAGTATTCTTTCGCTATACCCTAAGTTTCAAATAACTTCAAGTCAAGGGGCCAAAAACAAAAAATCAAATATCAGGCCGTAGACGCTCGACTAATTTCCAATTAATTTTTGCTGAATTTTTCTAGACAAGTTTTTAAAATCTGTGCAATACTTGTATTAATGAAAGAAATGTGCAGGTATTTCGCTTTAGTCAACTTTTATCGTAGGGTACGCTGATGAAAAAAGTAGTTATCTCAACTGGCGGCGGTGACGCTCCAGGTTTAAACGCTGTAATATACGCTGTAGTTATGTCATCTCAATCCAGAGGATGGGAGGTTTATGGCAGTAAAGGTGGTTATAAAGGTCTAATTGACCTTGACGAACTCGTACACTTAACTCCTGAGAAAGTTGCTGATATAACTTCAATTGGAGGAACAATTCTTGGCTCAACCAACAAGGGCAATCCCTTTGAAATGCCTGTTGAAAATATGGCTGGTGAAATACAACTCCGAGATATCTCTGATAGAATCATGAAAAATTTCACCCGAATGGGATTTATGTGCCATTTTGCCGTTGGAGGTGATGGCAGTCTCGATATTGCCAGACGTTTTTACGAAGAAAAGGGAATGCCTGTCATTGGCATTCCAAAAACAATTGACAATGACCTCTTTGCGACACAATTGACCTTTGGTTTTGATACTGCCGTTTCAACAGCAACCGATGCAATCGACAAACTGCACTCTACAGCCAAATCCCACGACCGCGTTATGGTTGTTGAGGTAATGGGCAGAGGCTCCGGGTGGATAGCCTTAAATTCCGGTATTTCCGGCGGTGCTGACGTTGTTTTGATTCCGGAAATTCCTTTTGACATGGAATCAGTTTGTGAAAAAATAGCTGATAACGAACTCCATGGTAAACATTATGCGATTGTGGTAGTGGCTGAAGGGGCAACTTCCAAAAATTCTGGTGTTATATGTAAAGATGGTTCCTGTGAGGTTGGACGCCAGGAGGTTGTGTTGGGAGGTATCGGTGAATGGGTTGCCAAAGAAGTCCGCGCCAGAACTGGTAAAGACACACGATCACTGGTTCTTGGCCATATTCAGCGCGGTGGTTCACCAACCACCTTTGATAGACTTCTAGCTTTACGATTTGGCGCTGCCGCCGTACGGATGGCCGAAAAAGAGATGTTTGGCCATATGGTAGCACTTGTTGCCGGAGAGATGGAAGCTGTCACCTTAAAGGAAGCAACAAAACGACGTAAACTTGTTGATGTTGACGATGACAAGGTCCTTACCGCCCGCGAAATCGGAATTTGTATGGGGGACTGATAGTTTCAGAATTCTGTTTGTCGTTTTAACCAGCCAAGGTGGCTGTTAAAGAACATTCATCATTCAGGAAAAGCACTTTTTTTCTGCGCATTATCACCCTACAATGGGTAAATCTACTAGTGTCTCGATAGTTCGATATAATCAACAGGAAACCTATTCTCCCCACCCTAACTACTAGTAATTGCGGTGAATCATCTGTTTGTTTTCAAGTGTGGCACGCCTAATGCTATTAACAAAATCAAACAGCATCTTAAATAAAAGATTCACCCGAATGAGGAGAGAAAAAATGAGAGAACTTATCACTACAGCATTGGCAGTAAGCGGATTATTTGTACTTTGTTACCCTGTTGCAATGGTTCTGTTGAATATTGTACTTAATAAAATGGAATCTGAAGCTGCTCAATAATAACTTCAAATAATTCCAGCCAGTTTAAAAAGAGCATATATTCTGTATATGCTCTTTTTTTATAGTAACCTGGGAATTATTTTTCGAGAGAGTCCATATATTCATTCCATTCGAGAGGCAGCATTGATCGTTTTTTCGTATTACATTCTTTACAGGCCGCAACGACATTGCCTTTGGTGCTATGACCGCCTCGGGTGAGAGGCGTTATGTGATCCATAGTCAACTCTTTTGGACTTTTCTTGCAGGAGCAATAATAACATTGTCCCAAACTCAATTTGGCCTGCCACCAGCTTATCTTACGAAGCTGACGGGCGGCATCTCTTTCACGGCGGATAGATATTTCATCAATGCCATCAAACCAGAAATCATCCATCAACAATTTCTCCGCATAAAAACAGACGTGCATATCCGACGAGATAGAGAGATCCTGAGACACAAATAAGATCTTTTTCCGTGGCAATTTCCATTGCGGCGCTGACCGCATCAGTAACTTTCTCATAGGACAGTACTGACTTGCTCTTTGAACTGTCAACACATGCCTGTAACTGCGTAACTGTTGCTGAACGATTTTTATCAGGCATTGTGAAAATAATTTGATCTGCTAATGGCAGAACCAGAGCAAGACATTCAGCATAGTCTTTATCTTTCATTGAGGCCCAGACCAGAATGAGCTTTTCATAAGCAAACTGATTATGCAGTGTATCAACGAGGGCTGTAACACCTGCTAAATTATGAGCACCATCAAGTATAAAGCGTTTAGGTTGACCCTGCTCAGTGAATATCTCAAGAAACTCCAAACGACCTGGCCAATCAACCTGAGCGATACCTTGCCTAACTGAATCATCAGTTATAACAAAATGATGTTGCTTGAGAATCTCAAGGGCTGCCAGGGCAATTGCAGCATTTTCCAGTTGAAACTGCCCTGATAGTTTTAATCGCAACCCAGTGATGTCAGAGAAAACACCCTTATACAAAAATATGGAATCCTCGGCGCCCAGACAAGAAAAATCTTTATTGTAACTGTATGTCAGGGCTTGGTTGTATCTGCTGACAGTTTCAACAACTGCCTTGGCGTCTTCAGTAAGATCACCACACACCACAGGGGTGCAGGGTTTAATGATACCAGCCTTTTCACCAGCTATACAGGTAATGGTCTCCCCCAAATGCTCTTTGTGGTCAATAGATATATTGGTAATTACTGAAACCAGAGGGGTAATGACATTTGTTGCATCGAGTCTTCCACCCATCCCAACTTCCATTATGGCAATATCAACTTCATTTTCAGCAAACCACAGAAAAGCAAGGGTGGTTGTAAACTCAAAGTAGGTAATATGGTCATCTCCAAGAACATCGATAATCTTTTTAGATAATCGTGCAAAGGTATCTTCGTCAATATAGGAACTGTTAATTCGAAAACGCTCACGAACAGAACTTAGGTGTGGAGATGAATAAAAACCAACCGTATACCCGGCACTGGAAAGCACGGCAAGGAGTGTCGCTGACACAGACCCCTTGCCGTTAGTGCCGGCTACATGCACATAACGCATTTTTTTATGTGGGCTTTCAAGGCGCTCCAAAAACAGGTTCATGGAGTCAAGCCCAAGTTTTATGGTGAAAAACTGGAGGTTATCAAGAAATTGCCATGCTTCTTTATAGTTCATTCTTCTACAATTTCCATTTTTGCATAATCAAGATTGATTGTTTTTATGCCATGCCTTAAAAACGATATCTGAACGGTACGAGGTGCAACTGTGCCAAGCACCCTGCCCTCGCCAAAAATTGGATGCCGCACCGATCTCCCTTCGAGAGTATCCTTATCAGAACGTATACTCTGGCGTAATGGTTCCTTTAAACGAGGTTTATGGCTAAACGATGAGGGAAGTACGGGGCCTGGATTGACTCTATTGAGGAGATTAGGGGGTAACTCCTCGACAAACCTGGATACGATGGCCGGTTCAGCAAAACGACCATGTTGGGGTACCTCCCTTGGGTAGGTTAAGTACAACGTTTTACGCGCTCGTGTCGATGCAACATATAAAAGACGTCTTTCTTCTTCGAGTTCCTCGTTAGTTTGAGCCATACTGGAAGGAAACTTCCCTTCAACAAGATGCATGACAAAAACAGTATCCCACTCCAACCCCTTTGCTGAGTGGACAGTCGACAAAACAAGGTTGGCTTCTGGGTCAATTGGGTTGTCATGCGCTGAAAGAGACGGGGGATCAAGTGCTGTATCCTGAATAAATGATTCCAAATCATTATAGGTAGCGATAATTTCTCGAACCTGTTCTAAATCACGGCTTCTATTCGGGTAATCATCATGGTAGATCCTTTCAAAAATATCTTGATAGTAGAGCATCACCTCGTCAAACTGTTGAACCGGCGTCTCCTTCAACTGGATGTTTGTAAGGGCCAGGACAAGGTCGTCCAACCCTTTCTGCCATGTCCCACCCGCTTTATAGGTGCCTATTGCCTTTAATGGAGCATCACTTTTTTTGAGATAATTCAGAACATTTTGAGCCGTCTTCGGGCCGACTTTCTCCAAAAGCAATAATATCCTGTTCCAGGAAAGATTGTCCTGTGGATTATAAAGTACACGTAGATACGAGAGGACATCTTTAATATGCGCGGACTCTGTCAGCTTAAGACCACCACGTTTTTCGAAATGCAGCTGCCTGTTTGAGAGCTCAAGCTCCAACTTATACGAGTGGAATCCGGAACGGAATAAAACCGCAATTTCGTTTAGGGGAGTGCCCTCACTCACTAAGGTGTCGATTGTGGAGGCAATATAATGTGCTTGGTCAGAATCGTTGCGAGCTGAATAGCAGATGGGCTTTTTACCACCTTCTACATTGGTGTAGAGCTCTTTAGTATATTTTTCCTGCGCATTAGCAATAATCCCATTGGTCATATCAAGAATTGGCTGAGTACTCCGATAGTTTTCCTCAAGCCTGATAAGCTTAGTTCCTTCAAAGAGTTCAGGAAACTGCATTATGTTTTTAAAGTCAGCACCTCTAAAAGAGTATATCGATTGCGAGTCATCCCCGACCACCATAACGTTTCCATGTGGACTTGATAAAAGCCGGACAATCTCAGCTTGAATAATATTGGTGTCCTGATACTCATCAACCATAATATGTGAAAATTTTGCCGATATCTCCCGGCTAGCCTCAGGCAGCCGAAGTATCTTCTCAAAATTAACGAGAAGATCATCATAGTCCATAAGATTATGTTCAAGTTTAAACTTGGCATAATGGCGCTGAATACGATCCAGATCGTCAATGAATTCGGAAAGATGCCAGTATCTTGAGTCAATAATATCAACAAGTGATTTTCTCTTATTCACACTCTGACCAAAGATATTAATGATGACTTTTTTTGAAGGAAATCTTTTACCGACCCCACTTAACTCCAGAGATGACTTTAATAGATTAATGATACCTTCAGAGTCAGACCTGTCCAGAATCGTAAACTGTGGTGTATAGCCCAGATGAAAACCATAGCGCCGCAACAAACTGCTCGCCACACCATGAAATGTACCACCAGTAACCTTTTGGCAGGAACTATCCCATAATTGGCTGGCGCGGTTAAGCATTTCATGAGCTGATTTACGTGTGAAGGTAAGCAGTAAAATCTTTTCAGGTGACACCCCTTTTTCAATAAGATGTGCAACACGATAAACAAGTGTGCGGGTTTTGCCGCTGCCGGCACCAGCTATGACAAGTACCGGCCCATCGGTAGTAGTTACAGCTTCGTATTGCGGTTTATTAAGGGAATTCCGAATGATATCTGAATGGGAGGAATCAGGAGGCGTATGTGGATGGAATAGATTCTCTTGTCGCATTGCAGGTCTATACCATAGTGAATATCGAGCTGCAAGGGCTACTGTTTTGAGGCGGATAAACTGACGTGATTCGTGGAAGATTACTTCTACGAGGAAACCATTGAGTTAATAATTTTCTGATACTCAAAAAAGGCATTGTTCATCGATCGGTCAAGCGTTCCCTCATCTGTTGAAAAATAGGAATCACAAAGTGGATCTTCCTCGTACATAAGGGCATCAGCACCGGTCACAGCACCACCAAGCATGGCCATGATATCGCCTAAGTGGACGACATATACCAATGCTTTGTACTTTTCGGGGCTCGTACTGGGTTTATGATGGCAGCGAATTACCTCACAGAGAGCTTCAGGTAATCCCCAGTGCTTGGCAATATGACAGCCGACAAGACAATGATCTGTACCGTAATAAAACTCCTCGGCTTCACGATAGTCATGCAGGAGGTCATTTTCTACTGCGGTGAGAAGATCTGGAGCAGATCCTTTCATAAATCTGGAAAGAATACCTTTACCCAGATCATGCATAAGACCAGCGGTATACGCCTCATCCGGGCTGACCTTTTTAATGCAAACTTTGGCAAGTTCACGAGAGGTCAGGGCTGTAAGTAAACTATGCTGCCATAAGGCACCGCTTTCACCTTCGTAACCCTCCATCGCATCGCGATAAACAGCTGCGCCACACTCTTCCATGGCCAGACCAAAAACTATTTTATCGCCAAGTTGAGGGACAGCTCTTTCCACTGATGTAATTGGTTCCATTAATCCATAAGCGGCACTGTTAACAACCTTCAATATTTTTATGGTCAGGGCGGGGTCATATTTAACGATTTCAATAATATCCTGTATCGAGTGATCCTTCTCAACTACGATCTGCATAAGCTGTGAGGCGCTTTCAGATATGAGTGGGAGTTGATCAACAGTACGAAGAATTTGACCATTTAAAATTCTGGTATTCATAGCGTTTAATCTTTCCATGAATAAGACCTCTACACCAACCAGTCCGGACGTCCCGGAGAATGCAGTTCAACCTTGCCGGAGTCGACCTCAACAGTTACAGTCCTGCTGATGCGCCCACCAAGATCTTCGGCAACCGGCGCCAGTTTCATCTGCCAAAGTATTTTTTTGATGGCCAGAATATTACGTTTTCCGATGTTAAACGTATCTTTCATCTGCGCAACCTGCGCCCCGCCTACCAGTTTAATAATATAGCCTTGTTTGGTTTTACTAAGTTGCGCTACAAGATTTAATAAGGCGGGAACAGCCGTATCAGCGAAACGACCGGGTTGAGCTGTCGCCTGACTTGGGTTTATCTGTGAATCTGAAAGGGCAATATGGGCCATGCCGACTGTTCTGCTTTTAGGCTCTAGAACAATAAAGCCCACGCAGGACCCCAAGGCCATAGTCTTCAGCACCTCACCAGGCTTATTGGTAGCCCCAAAATCACCAACACCAAGAAAAACTGTTTTCATTGAATAACTGTTAGTTAATTATTGAGCAGTTCGCACAGGCAAGGCCCGTAATTTATGGGTGTCAACCTGGTACCCCCAAGGTTTTTTCCCGGTCTTAAAGCTAAATATCCCAGAACTTCCCATACTGACATCAGATGCCCAGGTACAACAGTCTGTCAGTTTAATAAGTGGGGTGATAAAAAATCCATTTTCATTCTTCTGCTCCGGTAAATAGAGTGTCTGGAGCTCATCCTGAGATGCCATCCTCCAGTCAGAAAAACCGCCACCCTGATACTCTTTACAATATTTTTCAGCTGCCGCCCAACCGATATCGTTGCCATTGTCGTGTGTTGCCCACATAAGTCCTGTTTTATTGTCAAGCACCGACTCACTATCGTGAAGTGTGAATCGATTCGTATCGGCTTGCATCCCTTCACGATAGTGATTTATTTGAGGCCCGGAGCTGTCAACTTCATCAATGATAGTAGTTGTAATTACAGCTTCAGCCCTTCTGTTTATTTTTCTGTTAAACTCGTCAGCATTCGGGACTTTTGGTCGGCTTTCGCCATAAGCCTTTGTCGTGATACGTTTTCCATCAACGCCTAAGGTGTTCACAAGAAATTCCCTCACGACATCTGCACGTTTTTGAGACAATTCCATGTTGTAATCATCTGGGCCAAGATCGCAGGTATGTCCTTCTATTACCGTTGTTGTGTCTTGGTGTTGGGTCATGAAATCAGCGATGGCTCGAAGATGATCGGCATATTCAGGTCGAACGACAGCCAGCCCAAAATCAAACTCGGTTTTAAGCTCTACTCGTAACTCTTTTTCAACTTGAAGCTTTTTATAGGTCAAGACAGGCTTAACAGTTTCATCAGAAACAGTCTGCTTTATCGGAACTGAAGTGTTTTGTGGTATATGTTTTTCAACAGGGATGGTTCCAGGTTGAACTCGAGTGGTCGTAATGGTTGAGTCATCAGCAGGAATAATTTCAAACAATACGTTATCCAAGAAATCAACCAAAAGTGCGGGGTCGGAAAGTGCCGTTTCCCTTGTGAAAAACCCGCACATATCAACACCCAATATTTTGTTTAAAAACAGGGTGTGCTTGCTGTCATCACCTAAAAATACACCATAGAGACACAGTCGATTCTCGTAATATTGGGTCTGCAATTTTATTGTTGCCAACACCTCTGAGTCCAGGTTTTCAAAATCGCTAAGCAATACGACTGCAGTATTCCCCTTAATATCCTTAAGCTCATGATATATCGATTCCAAAGCCATAGATAATGGATTAAGCATCGGTCGTTCCGGAGTTATTGAGATAACCGAAGGCTCAAGAGTAGTCTTCTGGCCGTTTGCCATTCCATAGGTGGTCGAAGAGTTGAAACTGTTACGGTCAGCATGAGGACCAAAAATACGAATGCCCTTATTGACCTCTATCCCAACAAGTGAAGCGTTGATCCTGTCAACAAGGTTAAAAGCCCTTTGTCTGATCCGCTGCGGCCCTTGACACTCCAAAAGACGCAGAGAGTCGTCAACTAAAAGTATAAGATTATCGACCTTCTGCTTGTGTTGACCATCGTTAATTCGTGTGCTGAGCAGTTCAACTTTACTGTTAACGGTTGTTTGATTTTGGGTCTCACTGCCCTGCAATTCCTGCTGGCAGACTCGCTGTAACATATCAACTTTTGTAGGTTGGCAGCTGACCAGAAAGAGGCAAATCAAAATGGCGATGAGTCTGATAGTTAATGTTTTCATGTGTCATTCCATGTCAAAATATTGTCAGTACGGATAGATTCAATAGTTTATTTTACATCGTTCACAAAGGTAAACTCAAGAAAAACTATATTTCTTTCGGGCAAGAGGTCAGCTCTCGCCGCCTGCAAATCGATAAAGAATTAGATGATAGGACGTTAAGGCGATAAACATCACTAATAGTATTGATGAAAGATACACCGAAAACCGGATAAACTGTTTCAGATATTGCTGAAGGTCATCGTTTTTAACAATCATTGAGATCGGTGCAACGCAGACTCCAAAAAAAACACTGCCAAGTAGGGTTATATACTGAAACAGTCCGATGTAATAGTACTCTTTTTTTATTATACAAAATGGGCAGCGGTGGTATGGCATTGCGTAAACGTACGAAGAAAACACAGTCGTAATGGCAACAAATGCGATCGGCAAAAACACAATCCAAACTGCGGCATTGGCATGAACTAAAAACATACGATTACACCTATACCATAAATAGTTTAGTGTTAGAATCAAAGTGGCAGCACCATAAAACAGTGTCAACAGTGTCGGTTGTGAGAAAACTCCAAGCAAATTTGATGATGACTGGCTACTTTCACCAAAAACTACAGCACAGCACGAGGTAATTATATCCGGCTCAAGCTTCAATATGTAGAGCGTTTGCAGGCAGACGTCGAGTATCAAAATCGGAAGAAGAGCTAGGAGAAAAATATATTTTTGTTTTAATAGTGGGTAGTTTTCAGAAGAGATATCAAATTGATTTAAGACAATCCAGAACCCATAGAGGAACAGTCCGACAAGTTTAACGGCAAGAGCAGGCAGACCATAAACATTAGCCGTGAAAGAGCCGGTTGCGCACATAGCGCCTGCAATAACCTGACTAAACTGATCTGCCGCCAGAACGAACAGTAGTAAGGAGATTATTTGAAATGCAAGGGCATACTGAACAAGTGTTGAGGCCAGCCATGTTTCATTTTCAAGTCGAATCTGCCTATTGGAGTCACTGGACAAATCCCAGAAACGTATAACCTTTATTGCGGTTATACCAGCCAGCAAGCTTAAGGCGATAACAAGCGCAGACAATAAACTAAGAGCAATACTCCAGGGGCTAAGTAACATGTAGACGCCCGTCTTCAACAACAATAGTAGAATCAATTAAGGGATGTTCGTACACTAATGGGTCATGTGAGGTTAAAATAACTGTTTTACCTATCTTTTTTAAGTCTCCCATGATCTCCATAAACTTATAACTTAATTGGCGATCTAAATGTGCAGTAGGTTCATCTGCCAGAATAACAGGAGGATCATTAACTAAGGCTCGAGCAATAGCAACACGCTGCAACTCCCCTCCAGATATCTGTCGTGCCGTGAAATTAGCACGGTGAGAGATATTCAAAAGCTCTAAAAGCTGCATTGCTTTTTCATTTCTTTTTTTGGGAGGAACACCAAGTGGAAGAAGGGGGAGTTCAACATTTTCTATCACTTTCAAGTCAGGAAGGATATTAAACTGCTGAAATATAAAGCCAATTGTTTGACGTCGATGCAAGGTTAAAAATCGATCCGGTAACCGCGAAAGTTGTTTGCCAGAGATAACAGCTCGTCCCTTCGTTGGCGGAAACACACAACCAATAATTGACAAAAGAGTGCTCTTTCCCGAGCCACTGGCCCCTTTCAGGCAACTCACAGAGTTTTCTTCAAAACTTAAAGTGATATCGTGTAAGGCCGTGACTTCGTTAGCTAAGCCCTGGTTGTATGTTTTAAAAACGTTTTCAAGTTGAATTAAAGACATAGTTTTTCCTGCTTCATATCTGCATACCTATTCCTTTCGCAATTTTTTTTGCAAGTTCCTTAAAGTCTTTTTTTGCATCCTGGACCGCATTGGCATGACTGCCAATGGCGCCGTCAGCCGAAGTCAGGTTGAAAATTGGTTTGCGGTGTTCTTGGGCCATTGGGATAAGACTGCGATAATGTTTGATCGTGGCCAGGCAGTATGGATCTTCATTTTGTTTAACAGTTGCCGCCTGTGCCTGGTTAAGCACTGCTTCCCGATAGACGTTCGGGATGCGGTTGACCCATTTGTCATAGGCCTTTACTGGCCGGTCAAGCCTTACGCTGTGCTGCTGACAGAGATAGCCGATGGCCTGCATCTTCCCCTGTGGGAGTTGGAAAGTTAAATGGTTGCTTATTTCCGCACTATCCTTCCAGTTTCCCAACCTTTTTTGCCACAGATTTTTCCAACTTCTCAAGGTAGGGCCAAGGTTTTTTAAACCTTGCAGGGAGAATAAATCTGCACCGAGGGGTATCACTACATAATCAGTCGCTATGAGAACAGATCGGTTGATGGCTCCCAGATTCGGGCCAATATCAACCAGAATAATATCTGCCTGTACTTTCACGGCAGCCATTTTCATAACTTGCCAAAAAGAACTTAAGATGCGCATGGGGCGGTACAAATTATTATCTCCCATGCTGTTGGGCCACTCGTTTGATAGTGCATCTTCATAACCGGACAGGTTGACATCTCCTGGAATGAGATATAGATCTGTGGCGATATTTTGCAGAATCGGCTCTGCAATATCGCCAACAGCGGTAAGTGGTTTGACACACTGATATATTGTTGAACCGATATCCTGGCTGCCCCATATCTCTTCAATCTTCTCTTCGTCCAAAAACGCGGCGGTCAGATTGGCCTGCGGATCAAGATCGACAATCACAACCCGTTTGCGAAGGCTGGCGTACATCCAAGCCAAATGATATATGAGAGAAGTTTTTCCCACACCGCCCTTGTTATTGAAAAATGTCAACACCGGCTGATTCATGGCTTTCCTCTTAGTGTGCAGACGACTACACTTTGGTTGGTTTCAAAATCAAGATTTGGGTTGCCGTTCTTTTCCATCTCTTTTCGTGCTGTGGCAATGCCTCTTCCAAATGCCTGAATAAATCCGAAGGTCTTCAAAACGTCGCCAATGTTGGGATTGCGATAGTCTGTAATTCCAGGTTTGCCGAAATTTTCGTTGGTTACATTGCCATAAGGGCCGCCGGGGCTGTTGATTTCGATACGATCATTAAACCAGTACACTCGTACAGGAGCATTTGTACCTTCATAGGTCCGATGGAGTACGGCGTTGTAAAAAATCTGTTGAATTGCCGCCGGAGGATATGGCGTGTCAACCTGATGTGTTGCCGTTGAAGTTATGTCAACTGCAGTCCGATTATGAGCCTTTAATTTTTCCTCAGTACGGCGTAGCATCTCGACAAAGCCACCCCCAATGTTTTCTTCATCAATCACCGGGTCGGCCAACTCGCTTCCATCAATTCGTAAAAATTGAACAAAGGAGCCTGGTATAAAATCCTGCGGGGTCTTCCCTATTGATAAAAGTCCAAGTACCGTAGGGGTTGTGTCATCCGGAGAGACGATCATTTTGCATGATGCTAACCGTTCCTCGTAGGTTCGGTTGTTCTCTTCCAGCACATCAGTTGCAAAAGCTGAAGGAAGATATTCATTTTCAAAAATTGTCTTAGATAGATCAGATATTTTTGCCGATGGAACGGGGTAAATATCAAAAGGCAGATTTTTGTATCTTCTTTTTTCAATCAGGATTCGTTCTTCCTGTTCATTAGCGATTGAACGACGAGGTCCTGTTCGTATCCAGATTCTTCCTTCGTATTTTACCGGGGGCATATCAGATGGCATGACTGTGACAATTGCCATTTCTGAACCTTTTACTGTTCGTTTTTCCACTGTAAGAACAGGGAGAGGCAGAATGTTGCCGTCTGTTTTCATGTCAGCCAGAGAGAGTAATAACTGGTCTGTAACTTGAAGCACTGATGGTTCTCCGTTGTCCTTTGCTCCAATAAAAAGAACACCGACATCATTGTGACACGGTAAATCATTGGAAAAAGCGCAGACAGCCTGTCTTGCTTTTTTGGGCGTATCACCCTTAAATGATTCCTTACGTTCTGCTCGGTCCGACTCCGTATCATTTAATAATGCTTCAAGTTCTGTGTCTGTAAGTCTTTTCATTTTTCTATCCTCGTTCCAATACAATTCAAATGGGTCGCACGGTTTTGGAGATTTGTTTGTGCAGCCCATTCATTCCATAATTCTCTGTAGCTCATTGCACTAAAACTGACCCTGCTACTTGAGACAGAATGCAAAAACGTATCTATTTCATATGTTACTTCATCGAAACCATTCTCTTCAAGCATGGAAAGTGTCTTTGGCTGCTTTTTCCAATAAGAAAAGGCATTTACCGCCAGAGCAGATGAAGAATGCACGGCCTTGAATTTCCTCTCAAGTTCGCTACCACTGCCCTGTGTAATATTTTCAAAAAACAAATCAACAGATAAACCAGGAACAAGGTTATCTGCAACATTTTGTTCGTAGCTGTTTTCTTATCAGATTATCGTCTGATGATCCCGACATATTTGCCGACTATTTTTACCCGTGCCATCTCCTCTTTTGGAAAGATTAGTGGCGGATAGGCGGGATTGGCGGCATGCAGCTCAATATGGTCTTTTTTCCGGCGAAATATCTTCAAGGTGGCTTCATGCAAAAGTCCCTCGATCTGGACTGCAACAATTTGACCGCTATTAACCGTGGTCTGTGGGCGAATTATGGCAAGATCGCCATCAATGATATTGGCCTCAATCATTGAGTCTCCACGGACAGTCAGGGCAAAGCATTCATCGCAGCCGAACAGGGCCGGGTCAAGGGGCAGGTCCTCATCCTGGTCTCCAACCGCCTCAATGGGTGCACCCGCTGCAATGCAGCCGTAAAGAGGGATACTCTTCCTGGCCGGACCATCGGCCAGAAGCCAGGAGCGATTTTTACCGGGATTGCCCTTCAGTAGTGCTCCTTTCTCAATAAGCTGATGCAGGATTTTATGGATTCCAGCCGGCCCCTTCAAGCCAAGATGGCAGCATATCTCCCGGACGGAAGGCGATATTCCGTATTTCTCCTGGTGGGTCCGGATAAACCCAATCACACTTTTCTGCCGGGGCGTTAACTCTCTGTTCATCTCAGCTCTCCTCTATTATCTATTGCCGAGGCAGAAGGCGCAGCCGGTGCAGTGAAAAGGGCGTCGGCCGGACTCTTCACCCCCTTTCCTCCCCTACTGAGAACATGGGTATAGATCATGGTGGTGCTGACATCCTTATGGCCAAGCAGTTCCTGGACGGTCCTTATGTCATAGCCCGACTCTAGAAGATGTGTGGCAAAGCTGTGTCGCAAGGTATGACAACTCCCTGGTTTATTGATTAAGGAAACTCTGATTGCCTTTTTTATAGCGCGTTGCAGAATACTCTCTCCAAGGTGATGGCGCCTTTTTACCCCGCTTCGCGGATCTGTAGAGATTTTTGCGGCGGGAAAAACATATTGCCAGCCCCATTCACGATTCGCATTTTTATATTTTCTTTCCAGGGCATAGGGAAGGTAGACTGTGCCATAGCCACGTTTCAAATCAGCTGAGTGGTCGATTTGCACCTTTTCAAGATGAAGTTTGAGCCTATTGCAAATGTATTCAGGAAGCATGGTGATTCTGTCCTTATGGCC
Source organism: Desulfobulbaceae bacterium (assembly GCA_015231515.1). Classification (NCBI taxonomy): domain Bacteria; kingdom Pseudomonadati; phylum Thermodesulfobacteriota; class Desulfobulbia; order Desulfobulbales; family Desulfobulbaceae; species Desulfobulbaceae bacterium. The sequence continues at coordinate 145 of JADGBM010000071.1, read as the reverse complement.
TTTTCCGTCACGAACCACAATCTGTTTGTAGCCAAAATCAATATCTTTTACCCGCAATTGCAAACATTCGTTTAACCTCAATCCCGCCCCGTAAAGCAGATTTGCCATGAGCCAGTTTGTTCCATCCAGGCGAAGCAAGATAGAA
>JADGBM010000070.1 GCA_015231515.1 Desulfobulbaceae bacterium | reverse complement strand
TTTGTTGGTTGGTTGAGGTCATTTGGTGCCTTATTTTATTGCTTCTTTGTCTATCCAATAATCTGGCTTTCGATGCTGATGTGCTATGGCAATAATAAAAATATGGTGTTCTTCAACAGAATAGAGAAGCTTGTAAGGAAATTTATGAAGCAGACATTTTCTAACATCACCACGCTCTATAGACCAAGCCTTAGGGTAATCAGAAATTCTTACTACTGCATTTTTGATTTCTTTTTTGAACCTCTGGCCTAAGCCTTTATACTCCAGTTCGTAAAAAAGAGTTGCATCCTCAAGCTCCATTTTAGCATATTCAGAAAAAACAATTTTCATTCCTTTTCCCTAAATATTTCTTCCATAGGAATTCCCCCTAATTTCCCTTCTCTATATGCAATAAGTCTTTTTTCTGCTTCCTCAGCCCAGACTTTATCTAGCTCCTTATCAGGTTTATCAAGGCTCTTCAATAACCCTTCAACAACTATAAATCGTTCTTCGGGTTTAAGTGCTATTGCTAGAGTTAAGATTTCTTTACTTCCCATTAATTCACCTCGGTATAGTTAGTTTATGATGTTAAAATGGGTTTGTTGGGTTTATTACACCCGGTTAATTGGTTACTTGGTTATTAACAAAAGTTAGTTTGTTTCTTGGTTTTGTTGGTTCGTTGGTTTTCATGATGCTTCCTCCCAGGTGAGGGTTATGTAAAAACATAAATATCGTTAATTGGTCTATTTGTTACTCTGGGGCTCTTTCTCCGGACTTTCTCAGTGCAAAACTTACGACTCGTTCGCTAAGCCAAATCCCGTGACTCCTCATATTGTTAACAGCATCCAGAACAGATGCAATATGTTCTTCGTTTTTAGCGCGAAGTAAAATCCCTATAGAGCCAGTAAGTTGTAATCCATGAAGACGAGCAACTCTTCTACCGATAGTTTCATCTATGCAAACTGTCTTTATATTTTCTTGAATTGCAAGTTGGACAACCGAAGCTTCTCCTAAATCTAAAGTGTTATTCAAGAATGGTTCTATTGCCAGTTCATCCGTCCACTTTTTCAACCAAAAAGCTTCTTTAAATTGAGCAACAGCAAAATTAGTAGATCCACCCTTCATAATTTCTTTGCATACTTGTGGGGGGACAATCACTTCTCTATACATTTTCTGAAGAAGGGTTAAGTCCCCACACGCAGCAACAAGCGCCAATAATGGGCCCGTATTGATAACTATTTTAGCATCCTTAGGCATTATTTAAATCTGCCTCAAGTTCATCTTCAGTCTCATCTATCGCAGAAACCCCATATCTTGACAAGGTGAGTATGAAAGTTACCCGATCCATATTTAGTAATGATGCCGCCATACCCGAGGATAATCGTTTCATCTCAAATAACTTAACTGCCATAGCCATCTTTGCTTCTTGTTCAAACTGCTCTCGGGTAGCATGCAATGCATCTGGTATTGTTTCAGGATATTCCACCGTTAATTGTAAATTCATTTCACTGACCTATTCATTTTGCTAGAACTTGAAACCTCTTTCGGAAGACCGGCTGTTGGGTTGGTTGGATAACACCCGGTTAATTGGTTACTTGGTTTTGTTAGTTGGTTGGTTTTCATGATGCTTCCTCCCTGGTGAGGGTTATTTTACAACACTATAGTTTGTTGGGTTTATTGGGTTTTTTGAGTTTACTGGGTTTGTCCTCTGTTAAATAGTGGGCCAAATTTTTTTATACGCTTCCATGCGTTATCTGCCATTTCTTTTGGTTTTTTAGCCACTGACACACCGGATCCACACAGACGTTTTTTCAAGACCTCTTTTACCCCTTCCGTTTATTCATTGGATTATTTCAACAAAAGTGGAATGATATCAATATGTGGAATCTTGGCCATCTGAGTATCGTTTGAAAAAATTTTTGCTCCAAGCGATTGTGCTGTCGCCAAAATAATGGCATCAGGAAGTTTAATTTTATGAGTGCGCCGAATAAGAATAGTCATTTTCTTAATTTCAGGGTTCAATTCAACAACAGTTATCTCCTCCAGAAATTGACTGATTTTTTCTTCTTCCTTAGGGCAAAGTAAAGAATATGAAAGTAGCTCAAGCTCTGTTATCACAGAAGCGAAATATCTTCCTTCCGGTAAAGGTTCCAGCAATTTACCGCCAAGCAGATACAGTATAACATTTGTGTCGAGAAGGTACTTCAATGCCACTCACCCCTAATTTCACTTTGAAATTGCAGAGGATCTTCGGTTAAGGAAATAACACCAGCATACTTATTTATATTAAATTGCTTAGTAGCATTTTCCTTTTCCTTAAAATCAATAATCTTCTCAATTTCTAGCCAATCTGCGTAATCGATTTGCACAGCAATAGGATGCAACCCTTCATCCGTCACAATTTTTTTCCGTATGCTTTGCATAATTAAATTCTCCTATCGTTGGTTCAGTTCTTCTTTAAATGACTTTTGTTGGGCGATGGGGTTGCTTGGGTTTATTGAGTTCGTTGGGTTGATTCACCCGGCTAATTGGTTATTAACAACAGTTAGTTTGTTACTTGGTTTTGTTAGTTCGTTGGTTCCAAAAATAGTGTGCTTTTCTCATATAATAATTCTGGATCTAAATCCAAATGATTGTCCCACTCTATTGAATCAAATTTCACTTTCACACTATTGAATAAATCTCTATTCGTTAACTCCGAAAATTTCCCAGTGTTCAAGTATGGAGTTACATCAAAAATTCTATCTTCATTGTTCTCAAAAGTTAATTGAAGTCTATACCCTTCAAGTGGTGTCACACCTATCACCGACAAATACATATCTACCTCCATTACTTTAACATATAATACCATAAAACATTGAAATAGTTGGCATCAGCATACCTTGATTGTTAGTTACTCGGGTTTGTTGGGTTGCTTGGGTTTATTGGGTTTGTTGAGTTGCTTGGGTTGATTACACCCGGTTAATTGGTTACTTGGGTTACTCGGGTTGCTTGGGTTACTTGAGTTTATTGAGTTGCTTGGTTGGGTTGCAATGGGTATCATTTGTTCTTTTTCCTAAGTTTCCAATAGCCAGGATTTCTATGCAGATTCATTACGGCAAGGATGAATATTTCTCCTTTTTCTTCATGGTACAAAATCCCAAAGGGAAAGCGCCTTACTAATGCCCGTCTAATATCTTCGTCGATTAATGGCCATGCATTGGGAAAAGAAATTATTCTTTCAATAGTGGAATAGACTTCCACGGCAAAATCATAACCCAACGAATTCTCCTTCTCTTCATAGTAATTTATTGCCTCAAAAAATTCTTGCTCTGCTGCATGATGAAAGAAATGCTTCATTCTGCAAACCGGCTCCAAATTTTTTCAAACACTTTATCTCCAGGTACCACATCGACATTCCTGTTTCGGATTTCTTCAAGTCGTTTTTTTGCAACAGATACCCATTTTTTTTCAATATCAGTGTCTGGTTGATTAAGACTTTTTAGCAAACAATCAATAACTATTGCCCTTTCTTCGACCGGCAATGAGGTTGCTTCTGTTATTAAATCTTTAGTCTTCATATCATTTAGCTCCTGTTAATTATAAGAAACTGACCAGTTGGGTTATTGGGTTATTGGGTTTATTGGGTTTATTGGGTTTATTGGGTTTATTGGGTTTATTGGGTTTATTGGGTTTATTGGGTTTATTGGGTTTATTGAGTTGCTTGGGTTGGTTACACCCGGTTAATTGGTTACTTGGTTATTAACAGCAGTTTCTTATCTCTTCGGGTCTCATTTCTTCTCCTCTCATCTACCCGCCCAACGGTCGACCAATGAACAGAATCATTACATGGTTCGATTGGTTTTTTTTAGCCACAGACTCACACGAACACACACGGACGGTTTTTTAAGCCATAGAAACATTATGTTTAATCCTCGCTCGAAGTCTATCGCTTCCCTGACGGGGACACTGAAACACACGAAAGTTTTTACTGTTGCGCCTCTTGCAAAATAACCGTCATCGCAGAGGTAGCAACGGCAGGGAATAAACTCCGACTTCGATGTTTCTATCTGGGATCCAGAGAAACCTGCGCTACCTTCCAGACACCAGATACCATTTCACTGTTCCGCTGTTAACAACTACATGCGGGAAAGACGACTACAAGCGATTTCAGTATGGCAACACTATCTCATTTTGCAAGAGGCTCATTTGTATGGATTTATTATAGTTAACTTATCCTCGAATACAAATCCACGTAACCATGATTTATAGTTTCTTTTGCTTGGCCTATCCAGGAGTACACAGTCTCTTTGTCATATTCAACAAAATCGAGATAGTCGCCCTCCTGTCTGCTCTCAAAAAGTTTATGGTAAAATCGCCCTTTATCTTTACTAATCTTACCAGGCTTCACCCAATGTTGATTGAGTAACGCCTTCACCCCGCTGTTTTTTCTTGAACTCAAACCTTTGGTCAGCAACAAAGCCGAAATTGCATAAAAACATGCGTAATAAAGCCGGTTCACACAGGCATTCCAATGGTTTTCTCGTTTCAAGATAATCGCTTCTGCAAGAGTTTCGTGAGCCCGATCAAGGCGGTAGCGCATGAGGTCATTTTTACCGCTTCCGCTCACAACAACACACCATCTCTGTCAACTTCCTTTTTAAAAGGCAGCCGTGAAAGTCGCCCCCTCCACTCTTTTTTATTCCTTATAATTGCACTTAAAACAGAACCCAGGTCAAGTTCCAAATCATACAACTTGTCTCTAATTTGCTGTGTAAGGTCTCGCGTAGCCGAAGTTTCAACCAAAACCAGAAAGTCCCAGTCAGATGTCGCCTCAGCACTGCCTCGAGCTCTCGATCCGTATAATATTATCTCTGCACCAGGGATTACTGATCGAATTGAGTCTCTAACTTTCTCCAAAATCGCTGCCGATTTTGATGTTTTCTTATGCCAGTTCTCATAAGTTTTCATTTTAATCAAGCCCTGTTATCATAGAAGCGGAATATCTCCCTTCCGGTAAAGGTTCCAGCAATGAACTGCCAAGCAGATACAGTATAACAACAGCAACCGGATGCAACCCTTCATCCGTCACAATTTTTTTCCGTATGCTTTGCATAATTATATTCTCCTATCGTTGGTTCAGTTCTTCTTTAAATTAGCTCTTTGTCTGGGGCATCTCCCCGCCCAACGGTCGACATTTAGGTTATAAAATTTTCTTTTAATCTGTTCTTTAAATATCTTCGTCCATAAGCAGTTTTCAAGATATTTTCCCCTCCTAAAGGCATCAGCTTTGCTTACTACTGGTCCGTTGGTTACTTGGTTTTGTTGGGAGCAGTGGAATAAAGTCGGCTCCACGTTTTGGTAATGCCTCCATGTTTGTAACACAAAGATCCTTTCGCGGAGCTGTTGACTCATTCCACGCCCTGAATTTGTTGGTTCGTTTTAAATTCGTAAAGTGCTTTTGATTAGTATACACCTGATGCTGCGACATAATCCTACAGAAAATTATTTTTCAGTATCGATAATCCTACGAATGTCCACCTCACTTTCTGGTATTACTCCCAACATTTTGTAGCTATTTATTTAGTAGTGAGGGGTCAGAGGTCCTGAAAAATCACATATCAACAGCAAAACCAGCTTCTTTCGCGTGGGCACAGACAACGTGCCCACCCTACGGGCTCAGCATTTACCCAAATGGATGATAATGCTCTTCTGGGCCAAGAGGGCAAAAGCGTCTGAAGTAACTGACATAGATCAAGACTTTCGCTGGATAAATACACTTATTTGATTTGAAAACGCTTCAAAATCACCCAAGTTTTTCTTCAATATACCAAAAATTATTTCATCATCTATCTTTTCGTAGTAATGAACTAAGAGATTACGAAAAGCTGCCATATTTTGCAGTTTTACCAATAGTTCATCAGAGACAATGTTGTTTTCATGCAAAATACTGAAAGTATCTTTATAGCTTTCAGGCTCTCTGAATCTTTCATCGGAAATTATATGCTGCGCGATATCAATAATGGCTTCAATTGAAATATGTAGGGTCCTTTCTATGAAACGCTTTAATTGCTTGTTTTTTACAAATTGATCAAATGGTGTACCCGAAACTTCTTGTAAGTCTGCAACAAACGACGCAAGATCATTCAATATACGTTCAACTAATAGGCGATCGACCATAATCTCTAAATCCCTCTATCACGGGTGGACAATAGTGGTTTATCTTTTGTAGAGCACCTTCTCAGAATATTTTTTGTGCAAATAAAGAAAATCTTCAAAGTATTTACGACTGCCAATTTCGAATTTTTTTCTTATATTCGGTATTCGATCATAAAGGAGCTGTCCATATTTACGAACCTGATACTTCAAAACTTCACCAGCATTATTCAAAATCACGACATCAGCTCTTAATCTTGTCTCCCTTTCCACTTCATTAATGAACGAAAGCAGATCGAAAGAACTTTTTGAGTTATGATCAAGTAACACAGCTAAATCTATGTCACTTTCCGGTCGAAAATCTCCTTTAGCCCGAGAACCAAAGAGGTACGCAGCAATAATTACAGGTTGTCTGTCGCAAATTTCCCTAATAATGTCGTGATTCATAAATAAATTGCTCAGCTCGCTGCACCAAGATCTTTAGCAAGAGCTACTAACAGATCCAAATAATGATCATGATACTTTGCGAGTATAGAATCTAGGGTTCAACATTGTATCCTTTTTCTAGTAGAATTTCACTTAAGGCTGTCCTAGACTCTAGTTCACCGTGAACGAGTTTAATTCTTCCTGGCTTTCCGAGCATTGATGCCACCCAGTCGACTAATCCTTTTTGATCAGCATGGGCGGAATATCCCGAAAGTTTGTGCACCTTGGCTTTAATAGCAACTTTTCGTGATCCAATTAGCACATAACCATTGGCGCGATTACTGAATTCAATGATCTTTCGGCCCAGTGTACCATGAGCTTGATAGCCGACAAAGAAAATATCATTTCTTTTGTCGGCGAGACCTGTTGCTAAATGGTCGAGGATTCGTCCGCCACTGCACATCCCGCTGCCAGCTATAATGATTGCCGGACCAGGCATCTCCAGAAGTTCTTTGTGTTCACGAAAACTGGCTACTGAGTAGAGATGGTTAAAATCAAAGGGATGATCCCCTGAGGCAAGAAGTGAACTTGACTCTTTGTCCCAAAAAGCAGACAGTTCCGAATAAATTTTTGTTATTTTCAGTCCCAGAGGTGAATCAACAAAAACAGGTGCCGGCGGTTTATCTCCATACAGTCGATCAAGTTCAAAAAGAAACTCCTGGGTGCGGCCCAAGGAAAAGGCTGGAACAAAAACTTTCCCCCCGTCTCGAAAAGCGTTTCCGAGAACATCCCTAAGTTTTTGCTGCCGCTGAGAACGCCCTTCGTGCAAACGATCGCCATAGGTTGACTCAAGAATAAGCAAGTCGCTGTGCTCCGGCGGATCAGGATCACAAAGAATCGGGGTGTCTTTATTTCCTAGATCTCCAGAAAAAGTAACTGCAACTGCGTTGGATGCTTTAACGGAAGGGAATTTAAAGCTGATAAAACTTGAACCAAGAATATGCCCTGCCCTACCCAGCTTAAACTCGATTCCTTTTTTAAGTTTAAAAGAGGTGTTGTATTCAAAGCCCCAAGACAGCTCCTCAATGGCGGCTAAAATTTTCTTTTCCTGGTTTTTGCTATACCCTGACAAACGCATAGTATCGGTCAGCATTGGAGCAAGAAGGGCTTTGGTGGGGTGAGAGCAAATAATTTCGCCAGAAAAACCAGTAGCGATCAAATCCGGCAAGCGACCGATATGGTCAATATGAGCATGGGTGAGGAACAAATAATCAATTTCATGGGGATTAACGGTAGGGACCAATTCAACAGAATGATCGGCATCTCCACCTTGATAGAGCCCGCAGTCAACCATAATGGTTATCCCGCAGGCCCGGACGAGATGACATGACCCTGTTACGGTTTGTTCGCCTCCAATATGAACAATTTCCGGGTAGTTCACATTACTTACCCTCTGCTTAGGGGCCGTCAAGAAATAACTTGTACTTTTTATCCAATTTCTATACGGCCCCTTATGCCGTTCATGAACCTAAAAAATCCAAGTTGTTTTTGTCTGACGGCTTAATGAATTTTTAAAATCCCCCTAGATCCCCCTTTTCAAAGGGGGACAAGGGGGATTTTGGTTAACTGATTAAGTTTTAAAGGCAGTGCAAAAAGTTCTGTGTGTCATTGCGAGGAGTGACAACGACGTGGCAATCCATGGGGTTCGGAGTGTTCTGGCTTGCCGAGCTGCGCTCGCAGATAGCATCTGAAAAGACCGGGCATAAAATCCGCCTTCGATGACGAAACTGCGGTGCCCTACTTTACGAAAACACTCAGTACTGGATCGAATTTGAAAACGCGCTTTCCACACCGTCCTTATCAATAGAGGTTACAGTAAAGATTTTAGTATCACTTGTCAGCGGAATTTTACAGTTTAAGCTACGAGCGCCTGGGTCGGAAGTATCACAGATTGCCGTGCCGTTCATATAGAGTCTAAACCCAAGAAGAGTTGTCGCATCACCAGTATAAGTCCAGGAATAGGTAACCAGCTGTTCAGGCTCTGGAACCGGGGCTGGTGGAGGTTCAACAGTTTGCGTCGCCACGACCCCATACTGAATGAGGTTAGAAAGTGTTGATTCAATCCCTGCTGAATCAATTGCTGTTATCGCGAAGGATTGATGGCCTTCAACAACTGGCGCAGTACAGCTAAATTCTCTAATAGCAGTATCCTGTGTGCCGCAAATCTTCGTTCCATTTCTGTAGAAATTAAAGCCTTTTACCGAAACGGCTGGATCAAAATCCCATGAGAAGGTTATTTGGGACATAGGTTGCTCAACTGTAACAGTCACAACACCACTTGTTTCAGCACCCTTTCCATCACTAATCGTATAGGCCAAGGTATCGTCGCCCCAAAAACCAGGGTTTGCTGTGTACTCTATGCTCCCGTTTACGATAAGCGCTACTGCGTTTGCTGATGCGGTCACAGAAGATATCGCAAGCGTATCGCCATCAATATCGGATGCTGTTTGCAATACATCGATCACGGTCATTGCTCCACTTACCACAGTGACTGATACTGCTTGCACAACAGGAAAATCATTGACTGGTCGAACTGTTATCGTAACAGTTGCTGGGGCACTAATCCCACCATGTCCGTCACCGATGGCGTATGAGAACGTATCAATCCCGTAAAAATCAGCACTCGGCGTATAAATGATGGTGCTGCCAGACAGAGAAACCGTGCCGTTTCCTCCTGTAGTTACAGCGACAACAGTTAATGGATCGCCATCAATATCACTGTCATTAGCGAGGACATCAATGCTCACCGAGGTGTCTTCGTCAGTTGTAGCAAAATCGTCTGCTGCAATCGGTACATCGTTGACTGGGGAAATGGTTATGCTCACTGTGGCTGGGGCGGAGTTTACAACTCCATCATTCACCAAGTAGGTGAAACTATCCGTTCCATTGAAATCTGCGTTTGGTGAGTAGGTAAATTGTGGACTGGTTGCATCTGACAAGGCAACTGTACCATTTACCGGAGCCGTTATAATCGTGTAGGTCAACGGGTCACTGTCTGAATCGGAACCGTTTAACTGACCGATCACCGAGGTGTCTTCGCTGGTTGAAACACTGACTGGTTGAGCCACTGGCACAGAGTTAACATTAACAATTGTTATAGCAACTTGGGCTAACGCTGAGTCTTGAAGACCATCATTAACCTTAAAGGTGAAGGTGTCGCTGCCACTCACCCCTGTCTTTGGAACATAGGTGAATAACCCCGATGTCGTATTGGTAATAGTCGCCGTTCCTAGAGAGCCATTTTCAGTTAAAATAAAGGATAGCTGCTCGCCCTCCGGATCAAAGGCAGAAAGTGACGCCGTAATGGACTTATTTTCATCTGTTGTGAACGCTCCACCGGTGACTGTCGGGGGCAGATTTATTATACCAGTAACCGTAATTTCGGTAGTTGCCTGAGCACTGTCACCAGCATCGTCGGTTACAGTTAGTGTCACAGTATAGGTTCCGGGCAAGTCGAAGGTATGTTCTACTGTTGAACCAGTTGCAATGGTTCCATCACCAAACCCCCACTCATAGGATACAATGGTGCCATCTACATCAAATGTACCACCAGAACTAAAATGTACCGAAAACGGAGCATCTCCAGTTACCGCAACGGGAAGAATTGCGGAGCTATCAAAAATAAAGATTTCAGAAGGAGCCGTCTCAACTCCGTTGACATCATAGGATGTGAGCCAAAACTCAACAATACCCGAATCAACAAAGGCAAGGCAGTCGGCCTGTCGTGCTGTTGCATCGGGAACATTGCAAATTGGAATTCCATTCTGATAAAGATTGAACCCTGCCAAGTCGGGTGAAACTGTGTACTCCCAGTCAAAATGGAGCCTATGCTGGGTGGTGCTGGCAGACACTGCGGCAACTGGAGGGGTATTGGCAATCGGTGGCTCAACCACAGAAATAATCATCTGATCTTGAGCGCTTGCACCTTCATCATCAACAATCGTCAGTACCACTGTGTAGTCACCAACAACCAGGAACTCATGCTCGACATATTCACCAGCAGCGGTATCGCCATCACCAAAATCCCAAGAAAATGCAGCAATTGTTCCATCAGTGTCTGATGATGAATACGCATCAAAGCCAATTCGTGAGGTTAGATTCGGTATTGGTGTTGCCGTAATTAAGGCAACTGGAGCAACATTGGGGGCAAGAGTGACAACACCGGGATCATTTACAGTAATAGTAACTGTAGCCTCTGCCGAAGCAGCCTGGTTATCCACTACAGTTAAAGTCACCAGATAACTTCCAGGAGCAGTAAATGAATGGTTGATAAACTGACCAGTACCGGTAGAACCATCACCAAAAGACCATTCGTAGGAGTTGATTGACCCAAGCACATCAATTGAACCACTTGCATCAAAAGAAACGGCAAGAGGCGCCTCACCCGCAGAAACATCAACAGTAATGGAAGGCTGGGGAATATAGTTTCCGTATGAATCTTGAACCGGAGGATTTAAGGTGTAGGGAGCAGACTGAGGACTTTCAATACCATCTGTATCCACGGCGGTCAGAGTGAAGATCATAGGAACATCTTCGATAAATACGTTACATGTCATCTGTTCAGCCACAGGATCGCTGCTCGAACAGACCTGTAACCCGTCCTTGTAAAGGATGTAGGCCGCTGCGGATCCGCTATAGCTCCAATTGACCGTCAGAGGTAGAAGCTCAGCCTGAGCAACCGAAAGCTGGCCGCCAACTATCAGGGCACAAAAAAATGAAAGTATTTTTTTACTCATATTCACTACCTCTCGGGCACTCAGTCTAAAAGTCACATCTAAACTTTGTTTTTGATATGATGGCCGATGAAGTTAAACATTTCATGCAATAAATTATCATATTGCATTTACCACATTTAGAGCAAGGTTTATGACATTTGATATTTTTATCTTTCATCGCAGTAAGCCTTATCGACATAATTACTGTGCAATCAGCATGCCACGTAAAGACAAAACAACAATTAGAAAGTATCGGGCTAAAATCCTTCTGGAATCAGCCTCTATTTTTTTCAAAAAATATTTTTGAAAAAAAATCACGCAAAATATTTTAACAGTTAAACAATATTTTTTTTAGAATTTAAAAAAATATCATTTAACAGCTGTTCTGGATATTTCCTCTCGCCAGTACCTGGCATTTTTCCTCATGTACGGAATATCCAGCCTATTTTCTGGAAAATATTTTTTTTAATGTTTTAAATCAGTACGTTAGAAACAAAAGATATAGAAGAGAAAAATGAGAAAAACTATACTTTTAAATTTAGACAACCAAGCAAGTTAAGTGGGAAACCAAACAATATAAAGAGTTAAAACTTTCAGGGGCTGACTTGATGATGAAAAGATTAGAGACGAAGAAGCTCAACAATAATAGGCATAGCGTGATACTACAAGAAGCAGCCGAAGCCTATATGTTGGCCGATGGCATGACATGAGTTACGATCGGTGACGACCATTCCGGACTCAAATAAATTATTATCCTCATCCTTTTCTGTCCATCGAACTTCGCCACAACCTTTCCAGTTTGGCACGGAAAACTCATCATCAAAAGCAAAACAAACCTTCGACTCAAGCGGCAGCGCCTCTTGGGTCTGTATCCGAATTCCCTCCAAGCTCATATCAAGAGTAATCGCTCCAAATACTAATTGGCTTTTGCCAGTGGCGTCGGAGACAGCAATGTTTACAGGAACCTCTGCCTTAATACGCTCAAGTTTTCTCCTGTTATCACTATTCACCCTCTCGCACCGTTCAACAGCTGCCTGAATTGCCACACAACCAATGGCATACTGATGACACTGCACAAAACTTTCTGACCGGCAAAAAAGGGTAATATGTTCCGGCATTGGGAGGTATACGCCACCCTTGGACATCCGACACTCCAAGACTGAAGGACACCAATACGGACAAAACTCACTATGATGGATGGCTAAAACCACGAACACTCCTCACTGTCGGCGTAAAACCGGACATTTTAAATCCATGAGAGATTAAACTGCAACCTTCACCTTCATGCAGGCGGGCGTTAGATTATTACTATAGCAACTCCAGCCTTCACAAAATCCCCCTAAATCCCCCTTTGAAAAGGGGGATTCAGGGGGATTTTCTTGTCATGCATAGCTGATGATTCCTATACTGTTGAATTAAATACATCTTGCAACATCAATGCCATTATTGCTGGGCAAGCAACCAATCCGGCAAACGAAAATGATGTGCCGGCCATAAAATCGAATCAAGACGGTGTGACAACCTTTGCCGTAATATCGTACCGTTTAATTTTATCGTAAAGTGCGGTCTTGCCAACATCGAGCATCCGTGCCGCCTGAAGCACATTCCCTTTACTTTCGTGCAAAGCGTGGCTGATAATGTCACTTTCAAAATCCGATAGCACTTTTTTCAGTGTACCGCGGCTAAGCATTTCAGTCATTTTAGCAAAATAATTATCCTGACTTCGCATCTCAGGAGATGCATCGAAGACAAGATCCTGATCCGTAATCACATTGTTTTTGGCCATAAGTACGGCCCGCTGTATCACATTTTCCAACTCGCGAACATTGCCCGGCCAATCATGTTCCAGTAACCTGTCAATTATCTTACTGGGCAAGAAATCAATATCTTTTTTAAAAGCAGCCCGATAATGCCTAACAAAGTGAGTCGCAAGCTCAACAATATCTTCCTTACGCTCTCGCAGCGCCGGCATGCCGATTTTTATGATATTGAGACGATAATAAAGGTCAAGTCTGAATCTATCGTCCTGCACTGCCTTGGCTAGATCAACATGTGTCGCGGCAATAACCCTTACATCGACCATGACCGGGCTTGTTCCTCCAACTCGTACAAGCTCACCATTTTGCAGAATTCGCAATAATGAACCTTGCATTCTTGGCGAAATATCGCCAATTTCATCAAGAAATATGGTGCCACCGTCAACAATCTCAAACTTTCCTTTTTTTCTAGCTGCAGCGCCGGTAAAAGCCCCTTTTTCATAGCCAAACAGATCACTTTCAAGAAGATTTTCGTTAATGGCGTTGCAATTAACTTTGAGAAACGGCTTATCACTTCGAGAACTATGCTGCCGAATCATATTAGCAACAAGCTCTTTTCCCGTCCCACTTTCTCCAAAAATCAGAATGGTGGCATCCGACTCAGCAACCTGGTGAACCGTGTCCCGCAACTCTTGCATTTTTCGACTGCTGCCCACCATACCGTCATCACTACCAAGTACTTTGGCTCGCCGTTTCAGCACATTAACCTCACGTGCCAAGCGTTGACGCAGGCTTTCACTTTCTTTTAATTCGTCAATCTTTATACGTAGAATTTCCTCAATATCGTTATTAAAGGCTTTAAGCTCACGCTCCTGCCGTTTACGCTGTGAAATATTACGCATGAGAATCATCGACAGTATATCACCTGAGTACCCTTGAAACGGAACAGAGGTAAACTCAATATCCATCTCCCCAATCCTCGTTTCTGCCAAGTCACCAATATGATTCGTTCCGCAAAAAGCTTTCTGGACCGGACAGTTCGTATTACAGCCGGCACCATCGCCACAGAGAACATCCGTACATTTTTTCCCACGCAAATCACCCAAAACTAATTGCGCCTGTAAGTTCATATACTGGATCGCCAGATCATCACGAACAAGAAGAACCATCTCTGGAATAATATCCAGCATGGCGCGCCAGTTCTTAACAAGACGCTTAACCTCAGCAGAGGAGTCAGTCTCAGTGTTTGGTATACGGTTTTCAGTCAGGTTTTCAGTCATAAATTGTTATGATTAGCTCTCTGAGGGGGATTTCACAACTACACTCGCCCGACTCCAAAATAGCGAAACCCTTCGCTGCGAACTCTAGAGGGGTCATAAACGTTTCGCAGATCAATAAACACATCACCTTTCATCAAGGTCTTAATTTTCTTAAGATCTAAGGCCCGATACTGATTCCACTCGGTCAACAATACAACTGCATCGGCATTTTCACAAGCCTCATAAGGAGAATCACAATAGTGAAACTCAGGAAACATCTCTTTTGCCTCAGCCATCGCCTTTGGATCATGAACCCGAACAGTCGCACCCTTCTCCCGAAGGGGCGGCAATATTGAAAGGGAGGGAGAATCTCGCAAGTCATCTGTTTCAGGTTTAAAAGTAAGACCAAGTCCCGCAATTACTTTGCCAGCTTCAGAGCCGCCAAGGGCATCTCGAATCTTCTTAACCATCCTTGCCTTCTGAGCAGCATTTACCTCCACCCCAGCTTCAACCAAACGAGCAGCCACCCCATGCTCCTGAGCAACTCTCAAAAGAGCCAAGGTATCCTTAGGAAAGCATGATCCCCCATAGCCCGGACCGGGGTGTAAAAACTTTCTGCCAATTCTGCCGTCCAGCCCAATTGCCTTTGCCAGGTCAATGACATCGGCACCGACAGCTTCACATATCGTCGCCATTTCATTGATGAAGCTGATCTTAACTGCCAAAAAAGCGTTAGCAGCGTACTTAATCAGTTCAGCCGTTTCCAGGCCAGTTATGACAATAGGGGTTGAAATCAGGTATAAAGGGTCATAAATTTCCTTCATAACCACATTGGCCCGTTCAGAGTCAGAGCCAATCACAATACGGTCCGGCCGCATAAAATCATTAAGAGCAGCGCCCTCTCGCAGAAATTCAGGGTTCGACACAACATCAAAATCTGCACCTGGATTTTCCTCAGCAAGAATTCGCCTAACCTGCCTTGCCGTTCCCACAGGAACCGTACTTTTGTCGACAACAACCGTATATCCGTCTAAATGCTTGGCAATATCTTTTGTCGCAGCATAAATATAGGTTAAATCAGCATACCCATCCCCACGACGAGACGTCGGTGTGCCCACCGCAATAAAAATTGCCTGGGCAGTTTTAACCGCGTCAGCTATCTCGCTGGTAAAAGACAGCCTCCCCTCCTTAACGTTTTTATCAACCAGAACATCAAGGCCCGGCTCATAAATTGGAATTTTCCCCTTGTTCAAAGAATCAATTTTAGATTGATCCTTATCCATACAGATAACCTGATGACCAAACTCGGCAAGGCAGGCGCCTGTTACCAAACCGACATATCCGGTGCCGATCATTGTTATATTCATTTCAAACTCCCTAGTTTATATATTGGTCACTGAAACACACTGAAGCACACTGAACTTAAAGTACAAATCGGGCAAACCCGTGGCCGAGTTGCCGGAAAACCTCATAGATACATTTTCGTATCACATAGGTGAGCTCTTCTTCCAGCAGCACTTTTTTCTCGCAACCTCGCTCATAGATTTTTCCGTGGCCTTCCGTGTGGTTCCGTGGCCATAAACAAATCCTTCCAAGTTCTCTTCTTTGACTTATTGGTCACTGAAGCACACTGAAGCACACTGAACTTAAAGTACAAATCGGGCAAACCCGTGGCCGAGTTGCCGGAAAACCTCATAGATACATTTTCGTATCACATAGGTGAGCTCTTCTTCCAGCAGCACTTTTTTCTC
>JADGBM010000069.1:531-17044 GCA_015231515.1 Desulfobulbaceae bacterium | reverse complement strand
GTAGAATGTTGTGTATATATTCCTGTCAAGTGGTTACATCGAGCATTGATTTTGCGATAGGAAAGATTGATGGACTTTCGCTTCAAGCGATGTTTGTATATACGCTTTTAGCTGTGCCGGAAAATGAATATGGTAACCGGGTAAAGTCAATAAACATCAAAAGTCACTTGATAATAATATTGTGAGGGATGAGGCGATGGGGCAGACTGCAAATGCGGTAATAACTGATGAATCAATGAGGGCTAGGCTTCTCAATATTATTAAACAGAATAATATTTTATACGGACAGCCTAAATCTCCATCGTACGAGTGCAATTTGTTCTCTGAATCGTTTTTGTTCTTGCAGGAGATGCATGTCAAGGGGGAGCAAAAGTACATCTTTGTTAAGCCTATCGGATCAATCTTTGATGGCAATGATGGACGAAAATATTTTGGCGATAGATTCTTGCGCGTTGAGCTGGAAGAAACGCCGGATATTCATACGATCACCCATGAAGAGTCGCTTAAGAAATTCTACTCCTTTTCTATTCAGAATGTCTCGAAGATGCCAAAAAAGTCTGTAAGAGCTGTAGTGAATGGAAAAGATTTTACCAGCATTGAAGGTATATTAAAATTTATCTTTCAAGGCAGAGATCTTTCCGACAAGCAAAAAGCCTTTTTGATATATCTTTTTTTAACTCACTATCGGGTAGCAACTTCCACCAGTACCAGTATCAAAGATTTTGCATACTCATACCCGCCAGCCACGCTGAGTTTTTTCCCTGGGGGAGACTGTCTGTGGTCATCTGGGCTTTTTGCAACGCTTTGCCATTTTGCTGGGTTACAATCCAGAGTATTTTTTTTCCCTGGAGTGCATGCTTTTCCTGAAGCTTATTACGATGGGGACTGGCACATTCTTGATTCTCATGCCCAGATTTTTTTCCCAGATTTGAACAAAGACTCTGAACCGTCTAGTTTTGAAGCGTGTCAATCGTCAGCGTCTGCTATTTCATTTGATGAGTTGATGGTTTTGCCCCCATTGCAATACGCAAAGGAAGATTTTATGGAAATTATTAAGGGGACGTCAAATTTAGTAGAGGCAATTTCATATTCGAGTGAAGAGCTCGGGGCATTATCCGAGGAGTTTTCGAAAAACCCTCTTGCCAATTTGTCGATAGATTTGCTGCCCGGAGAAAAGGTGACTTTTTTTTATGATCTGCCCTGGTTTTGGGTCTCACAGCGTGAGTTCCTTTATGCAAAACAAAAGCGATCTGTCCTTGTGGATGAGTTTGATGTTGGGGTAATGGTGTTCTGTGGTGAAGCACAAACAAAATGGATTAAATTATTGGCGCAATCGCATTTGGAGGGGCTGATGAACAGCTTTGCTCCAGGGGCTGAGCTTTCATTTACTCTTAGTCCTCGCTATCCTGCTGTCGATGGATTTATCCGAATTGAAGGAGATGAGCTTGCAAGTGTGGATGATGTCACCTTTCAATATAAAAATCAGGTTTCAGGTGAGTTTTTAGAATTATTGCCGGTGATTGTGGAGGAGGGGCGAATCGTATTTCGGATGAGGAGAATGTTTGCCGACGAACTTTTAATGTCGCCAATGGTAGTTCGTTTGTTCTTTCATAAAACCCTCAACAGTTTCAAGGTCGGAGCTGAGGTTATCTGTGAGATTTCATCTTTTGCCCTGCCTGAATTTGTCTATGGAGAAAACAGTTTGGAGATCTTCGAGGGCGGAAAAAAAAGTGACGGGTCAGGTTTGATTGTCGAAATGAGTTATGATCAACGGTCTGTATCGGAGGAGTTTAAACGGATATTCTGTGATTTCCCCAAAGATGGTGATGTGATCAGTTTAAATGATCTTACACGCTTGCAATGGCATACAGATGGTCACAAAATAGTTGATGGGGAAAAATTTGAAGTCATGGTCGGCTTTGATGAGTGTATCACTCAGCCAATTTCGCCAAATTTCCATAGAGTAGTTGATGGCGGCAAAATGGATGTGTCTCTGGCTGACCAAGTTTTTCTGTTGGCTGGGAAAAAGTATTTTTGGAAAGTCGTGCAGGTGAATGAGAATGGTTTTTTATCAACGCCGGTTTCTGATGTTTTTTCTTTTACTATTTCAGGAAATCATTGATTCAATTGATCGATTGAATCAATTAGCGTTCACTCGCCCTGATAAGGTCTAGGTAATCCTTTGCATACCGTGTGCCGAACTCTTTAAGGGATGCTGGGGAAAAGTGTAGATTGTCATCTCTATACGAGGCGTTTAGTCCAGCCGAAGATACGATTTTTAGTCTAGGAATGTTTGCGGAAGATTCACGATATGCGTCGCCAATGATCGTATGATATTTAATTGTTTGTTTTTGAGCGAGAAAAGGGCCAAGCTCTCCAGCCATAACGGGTAGATCATTTTGGCCTAGGTCCTTTCTTATTGATGAAATGAACTGGCAAAGGTTTGTGTAATAGGCTTGAGCTGTGATAAGCTCAAAGGCATCAGTCTCTCCATTATGCCAGAGTATCCCTTTAATTCTACCTTGATATGAGGCCTTTTTCGCTATGTTAATGGTCTTCTGGTAGAGGTCGCCACCAGGAACCCACCGGCAAATAGGACTCCCTCCATGAGCGCAGTTGATCAAGCCAATGGAGGTTTCTGGGTTTTCAGCCAGGAGGCTTTTGGCAAAGGCTAGGCCCAGGCTTGTGCCTTTTTCTACTATCTTCCAGCCATCATCAGTATATTCAAATATCCGACGGTCGAGGTTGGGTGGCAGATTAAACCAGTTGGCCTTTCCTTCCATATTTGATTGACCAAGCATCAGGAAGATCTCCAGATCTTTTCCATCTGTTTCAGGTGCTTCTGGCGGAGCAAGAGGAAAGGGGGTTTTTGTGAAGATATTCTTGAGGTTGGTTGCCTCTTCGACCTCTCCGCTTTGCATAAGGCTGCTTACCAGATTAACTTGTGAGTTGAGATGGCCAGGGTCAATCTTGATTGACTGTTTGTATGTCTCGATGGCTTTGTTAGTTTCTCCTGTTTTATTAAAGGCATTGCCAAGGAAGAAATGGAGATCTGCACAGTCACGTTCTTTGTCTATGGCTTTTTGAATTTGCTGTATCTCCTGTTCTGGTTGATGGAGATTGGCATACACCAGGGAAAGGGCATAATGTAGTTCCGGTGTGTTCGTTGAGATTTCAAGGGCCGTTTGTATGTAGGGAAGGGCATCAGCAAATAAATTGTTTTCTACGAGTGTCCTGGCAATTTCTTTTAAGGCAAATATATTTTTTGGGGAAACGGAGAGGATAAGACGATAGCTTTCAATCTGTTCGTTAATTTTTCCGATGGTGCCAAAGGCGCTAGCAAGGGACAGTAATGTTTCATGGCTTTCTGGATGATATTTAAGATAGGTCTGGTAATATTGTATCTCTTGCTCTGTCCTGCCGGTATTTCGATTAATAATAGCTAGGTTAAGATACGCAGAATTCTGGCTGGGGTCGAGTTGGAGTGTCTTAATGTACAGTTCCTGAGACTTCTCCATATTTCCGGTTTGCAGGTTCAATGTTGCTAAATTGTAATATGCTGTTGCGAAATTGGAAGAAATATCGATGGATTTTTGGAAACAGGTAAATGCCTCATTGGTTCGGCCTTGTTCCATATAGATTCCCCCGAGAGAATTGAGAACATGAAAATCTTCGGGGGTTAGAGCAATAACCCTTTCGTAGCAGGTCAAGGCCTGTTCAAGATCTCCTTTTCGATAATATGTCTCCCCTAAGGAAGCAAGCGCTCTGGTATGATCTGGGTTTAGCAAGATGGCCTTTTCTCCGGCGGCGATGGCATCGTCAAATCTGCCGACATCTTTAAGGGTAGTGCAGAGGCAGTAAAAGGCGTCAGCGCTTTGGGGGTTAAGTGTGATAACCTTTTCAAAGGCGTTGATTGCTTCGAGGTGGTGAGATGTTTTATAATTCATCAGTCCCAGTTGGTGCCAGGCATCGGTGAAGTAAGGGGTGACTTTTACAGCTTTCTCATAGGCTAGTTTAGCTGTATTAAAATTCTTGATGGCTTGGTATGCCGCTCCAAGGTTAAAGAGGATTCTATCGAGGCGCGGATTGATCGAGAGGGCCTTCTGGTAGTTTTCTATTGCCTCAACATAATTACCAGAGTTATGGTGTTGCACTCCAGAGTTTAAGTAACTTTCTATTTGGGAAAGATTATTGGCTGAAACTTTCGATTTTTGGCAGGGACGGCTTTTGTTGCGTCTGTTTTTGGTTTTAACGGCCATTTTGTATCTTGTTAAGCTACAATGAACTTCCGGAACTCATTGTTTTTGCAGTTGTTTGAGTTCGTCCTCTATCGATTTCTGACAAAACGGGCAGGGTTGCCAGCCCAGACCTGATAAGAGGGTATGTCCTTGGTTACGACTGAGCCAGCACCGATAATAGCTCCGTCGCTTATGTTAACTCCTCCTAAAACAGTCGTTCCCGTTCCGAGATAGCAGTCTCTGCCGATGGAGACTTCTTTGAGCACGGATTGCTGGTTCAGGATGACTTGGTCCGGGGCAAAGCCGTGTTCCGTGTCTATTATGTAGCAACGAGGAGCGATCACTGTATAGTCGCCGATAAATATTTTGTTCTTAGAGGCAATGATCGTCTCTCTGCCGACAAAAACCCATTTTCCTATTTCTACGATAGGGTGGGGCATGGTGAGTAAAAGCCAGCATCGGGCATGAAAAAAGCAATTGTCACCAATGGTCAGCGAGCCAGTGTGGCAGATAGAGACCTCAACTCTTTCTTTGAGGGTGATATTTCGTCCATGAGAGATCTGTGGATTTCTTAATAACCACCAGGAGCGCAGCTTGTCTCTAATGTTGAGATAACAGGGACTTGCTTTGTCTTGTTTTCTTTCTATAACAACATTGTCAAAGTTAATCATTTGTTAAAGAGTCAGTTTCCTAGGAACTCTGGATTTGGAATTGGCGCAATCACGCCGCCAATATTTCTCGCTTGGGTTTCTGGTACTGTACCGTCTTGAAAATAGAATCAAGTTCCAGTCCCAGTTTGTCTGCCAGTTTTCCTAGTTTTTCAGTGGCGGTTTCCACGAAAATCTCATCACTCATGGATGTCAGGTTGATATGAAAGTCCTGCCTGTCTCCGAGTTGTTCGAGATAAGCAACTTCGTCTGGGATATGCCCCTTGTCTCTGGCCCATTGGTAAATTGGGGTGCCAGGTAAAGGAAGTAGAAAGCCAACGCTAGGGAAAATATTGCATTCATCGCAGACATCCATGGTCATCTGGATGGTTTCAGGCGTTTCTTGAGGATAGCCAAGGACGACGCTGGTTCGTGGAGGGACGCCACCTGCCCATAGAGCCTTGGACTGCTCTTTAAACTGCTCAACAGTTATTTTCTTGTTCATTGCTTTTAATATTTCAGGACTGCCATTTTCGAGTGAAAATGCAATGTTTTCACACCCTAGTGCTTTCATCTCTTTTATTAATGACACATCGGCTTTATTGAAAAGTCCTGCTCGGCATGGGGCATCCCAGCCAAATTTAAAATCAAGGTCGGCCATTTGGTCAACTAAAGCACGAACCGCTTTTGTGTTAGGGAAGGTGAGTTCATCCCAAAACATGATGTAGGTTGCCTTGAATTCTTCATGGAGTCTTTTAATCTCATTGACAATGGAGCATTCTGAATAGCGGCGGTACGCTTTGCCTTTAAAGGCATGATAGCAGAACGTACAGGAATATGGGCATCCCCTGCCGGTATTTAAAGGGTAGGGGGCAACTGATTGGGAGAAGAAAGCGTTGCTGTTGACCATGCTGTAACTGTTATATTTCTCCAGGTTAAAGATATTCCAGTCAGGAAAGCCGAATGAATCGAGTTTGGGCTCTACTTCACGTTTTTCGCTAAAAACAACCTTGTTATTATCTTTATAGGCAATACCGGCAATCGCTCCAACATGGTTATTTTTGTCTAAAGCTTTAAGCAGTTCGACCATGGTCACATCGCCTTCGCCTAGAACGGCGATATCAACCATGGTGTTCATGAGTAAGAGTTCTGGAATTGATGTTGCTACAGAGTTCCCAGCAACAATGGTTGCTTGGGGATTAATCCGCTTGATTGTTGAGGAGAGTTGTCGTGCGAATTTAAAACCTGTCACAATGCAGCCAAAGGCATATACGTCATAGGTTTTTCTTTCAAGCATAGCTTCAAGATCTTCAAAAGAGAGAAGGTCCACATCCATATCAATTAAATCGAATTCAAACCCAGCCTTTTTGACGGCAGTCATTACATAGGCAAGTCCAACCGGCAGCAATCTTCTCTTGGCATCAGGGCGTATTGAAAGATTAATAAACAGTATCTTCATGAGAGGTTGCTCCTTAAAATGGTTTTGTACGTTTATCTTGCTGTAGATGTTATTTTATGAAAGACGTGGAATTTTGTATCAGCCTTATATCGTTCTACTTCGGCATAGATAGGCGGAGTCTTTAATCTTTTATGGCGATAACATGCCGCTGGTCGGCAAGCATTGCTTTATCGACACAGTTTTGTATGCCATCTTCAATGGAGGTTAAGTTGCCAGCAAGAGACTCAATCATAGCAGGGCTTAGTTTGTCTTGCAGGTTGGTGATCATGAAACGGGTTAAGTCTGATGAGTCCTGGCCGAAAACCCATTCTGAAAGTATTGAAAATCCGGAATTTTCCAATGCGTATTGAATTGATTTGTCAGTATAGACCTGGGTGTGAACCACACAGTCAAAGCTGCGGGCAAAATTATTACTGAATATATTTTCCAGCAGACAGGCAAGACCGAAAACCGGAACGGCGAAAATAAACAGCGTTCCTGGCGGGAGTTTATTAAGCTCTTGAAAGAAATGAAATGCGTCCGGAAGGTGTTCAAGGACAAAAAATGATGTGTATATTTCTGCGGGGTACTGGGCAATAGCGTCGGCCATTTTTCCCTCATAGTGGCTGAGAGGGGTGCCCTCAGCAAAGTTGTTGGCAAGTTCAACAAGTTTGCGGTCAGCATCAAACCCTTTGACTTTATGAAATCCCTTGTCTTTAAGGGCTGAGGTGAAATAGCCGGCACCTGCACCCATCTCGGTCCAGCGCATTTCTGCTAGCTTCTCTGCACTGTATCTTAATGGGGCAAGGCTGCGGATGATCCAGTCGAGTTTTGGCTGGTAAATCCGTCTTTTGCGGTCGTGGTATTCTTCTGCACTTAAAGAGGGATAAATTGTGGCAAACTCCATATCTGGAAAGTCTGGTGGTGGAAGCTTTTTGGTCTGAAGATGGCCACAGACCCTGCAAAAAATGGTTGGGGTTTCACGGTGTAAAAACAGCTCGCCGGATAAACCATTGCCACAGAGAACACATTCAGTTCTGTCTTGAGCTGTGGCTAGCCTTTTTAACTGGTTCTCCTGAAAAAGTTTTTGTTTATGGTCGTTGAGGAGTCTTTCTGCACCCTCTTTCTGGAGATCGGCGGCGGGTTTTGAGTATTCTATTCTCATAAGAGATTTCCTCTTAAATACGGGAGTTGTGGGTCATGGGTGATCTTGTTTTTCGGCTTGGAGAAGCAGGGTTGCAATATCGAAATGAACCGTTTTTAAGTTGCGAATCAGCCCCTGGGCCGTCTCATAATCTTCGGCAGTGTCGATTGTAAACGTGTTTGAGATTTTGGGCCAGTCCTGTGGGGGGAGCAGCTGGATTTTTTTGAAACGCTCAGGCCGGTTGTACATCCCCAGGGTAAGGTGCTCTCGTTCGTCGGCTGTTAAATGCTCCAGATGCAGCGTTGCCATGGCTTTTGCCTGATATATTTCATAGTCAATGCCAACCGGAAACTTAGTTTTGGTCGAGGCAATCTCAAAACTGTTGTGTCTGTTACACTGATCGATGCAGTAGTCAAGGCTTGCACCGTCTACAAAGGGGCAGTCTCCTGTGACTCTGACTACATACTCAAGGTTGAAGTGGTTGGCGGCACCGACAAAACGGGATACCACGTCATCTCGGTCCCCCCTAAAAATATCAATGCCTTCTTTTTCAGCGACTGCCTTAAGCTGGTCATCAGCTGGAAGCTTAGTGGTTGCCAGAATTATCCGGGAGACCTGTTTTGAGGTCTGTAGCCGCCTAATCAGAAAAGAGATCATCGGGGTGTTTTGCAGGGGAAGAAGCGCTTTTCCGGGTAATCGTTGTGAGCCAAGACGAGCGGCGAGAATGACTCCATACTTTCTCACTTGTTATCTCCGTTCAGCAGGATGTCAGCAATTTTTAAGGTTTGCTCTGAGTTGATGAAGAAAAACTCATCCTTTGAAACAGGGAAATGAACGACTTGTGGCCCCATGGTTGAGCCGGTTTTGACATTACTGTTTTTTAAGGCGAAACAGGTGTTTGCCTCACGGTAGACGGTGTCAAAGTCAGTTGCAAAGGAGCTGAT
The DNA here is from genome assembly GCA_015231515.1 of Desulfobulbaceae bacterium. Lineage (NCBI taxonomy): Bacteria > Pseudomonadati > Thermodesulfobacteriota > Desulfobulbia > Desulfobulbales > Desulfobulbaceae > Desulfobulbaceae bacterium. Next base: position 8,633 of record JADGBM010000069.1, on the reverse strand, counting down.
CCGGTTGATTGGCTGTAGACCGTGGGGGGCGCGCCTGTAAAGGCGATCCTGCAACTCTTCAACTCACATAGAGGAAGAAACATCATTGAGAAGTAATGTGGCGACCGCCTCTTCTAGGGTCTCGGTCTTTACAAAGGGCGCCTGTAGGTAAGAGATTACTGTTGTGCCCTGGTATTCGGGGTCAAGCTCCTGGATTATCCTTTCAAGACTCTGGGTCAAACTGGCAGACCTCATTGTGTCTTCTGGGTGTCGACCGGCGAAACTAAGTCTCGGGTCATTAAATTTCTGCATCACAGTTTTGACCTGTAGGGTGTCGGCACCAACGATAATATGGTCAAAGAGCGGGGAATTAACACACTTATCGATGCAGTGTTCAAGGAGGCTCTTTTCTCTTAAACTCCGTTTCCATAGGTTAGAGGAAAAATCATAATGGACCCGACACGGTATGTAAGCGATTATTGGACGGTGTTTTTTTAGTGTTTCTTCGATGGCATCAAACTTAATTCTGCGTCGGGCATCGATGATATGTTGGCTGTTTTCAGTGAGATTTTTGCCATGACGACGGTAATAGAACAGGGGGAGGTTGATATTAGCAACTTTATAGTCTGCCATTAATCTGGTCCATAGGTCAAACCCATCTTGGGCGCCTAGGTCTTCCCTGTAGCCATTGAGATTTTCGAGGACTTCTTTTTTGATAAGGAAGCAGGCACCGTTTGCCGGCACATCAAGCAAGTGGTTGTTTCCGTGTATTTTTTCCCGGCGCTCCTGTGAAAATACGTTGCCTTGCTGATCCATCAGATAATAGTCGGGGAAGACCATCGAACAGTTTGGATTTCTGTCCAGGTAGTTGGAGAGAACCAGGAGAATATTTTCATCAAAAATATCATCGCCGTCAAGCCTGATGAGTCTTTCTCCTCTGGCTTCTTTGATTGCCAGGTTACAGACACCGGGCAGGCCGAGCCCTTCGGTATGGAAAAGTCTAATTCGAGGAGCACCCTCGTAGAGCTTCATGATATCTGAAGTGTTGTCTGTTGAGTTGTCGTTTATTATCAGCAGCTCCCAGTCATCCATTGTTTGGCGAAGAACGCTCTCAATGGCTCGTTCAAGATACTGGCCATAGTTATGGCAGGCAATGTAGACGGTGATTTTAGGCTTTTTTGCGGTTGATTGGTCCATCATCGTTTTTGTGTCAAGCCAAATAGGAGTGTTTTCTTCAATAGCATAATAATCCTTTAAAGCGCTTACTGGCATCGTTGAGCCCCTTAATCTAATTGATAATATGATCTTATGGAAATCAATTTCATTAAGCTTATCGGTGTTCTCTAAAAAAAATTGAATGAAAGATGATGCAGAAAATGCGATGGAATACAGAATTAGTATTTCCGAGGCCTCTATGTGACTCAAAGCAGTTGCCAGGAACTCTTGGTCAGGGTTCCCGAGTTGATTCTCATTGCAGGCAGGTTTCTATTTGAGTTCGGTAGTCGGCAAGGGTTTTGAGATCGTTTGGCTCCATACTGCAGCTGTGATCCGGGCCATACATTGATTTGTCCAGAGTGAAGTGTTTTTCAACCGTTTTGGCTCCTCTGGAAAATGCCACGATACTGGCAGTTATGCCAATAGTATGGTCGCTGAATCCGGCATAGGATTCGGTGAAATCAATTGCTGCCAGATGAAGTTCGGAAAGGTCAGTTGGGTATTTGGATACACAGTAAAGAAACTCGACTGGGGCTGAAGCTTTTATCTCTGGGAAATTTTTATCTGTCCACATGCCAAGGGAGGCGAGGATGGGTTTATTGGTTGCTGCTATGGCCCTGATAAGCGCTTGGTCTGTAATAGAGCGGGATGCAATTTTGTAACGCTTGAGGCCAACTTCTTCGAGCCAGGCAATCCGTTCCACGTCAAAAACTGAGGCCATAAACTCAATTTCTGCTTTGCAACAAACATCTGCAAGCATAAGCAGTTGGTCCCGGCTGATTTCTGTTTTGCAGTTATAGTCAAACCATGGGTTGTCAGTTTTGGGGAAAAGGGCTTTGGCGTCGTAAATTTGAAATTTGGCCACATCGGCGCCATTCTCTTTGGCGGCATAGATGAGTTCTTTAGCAATGGCCATATCACCGTTATGGTTTTGGCCAATTTCAGCTATTATTTCCATGGACGTTCTCCAGCCAGATGTTTAGCATAATAAATGAAAATATTGTATGGCCGTTAAGCCGTTCAGGGTCATTCAACATGTTGACCGCTATGTCGCGGCTTTTTTTATGGATAAGCCCGGCTTTCATCAAAGCCGAGTTTTGCGCAAAAGAGTCTTCAAGTAGGTCTGCCCAGTCACTTTTTAACCAGTGGTCGATAGGGACATTAAAGCCGTGTTTAGGGCGAGTGAAAATGTTTTCAGGAAGAATGGGAGCAAACGCCTTTCGCAATGCCCATTTTAATGTGTCACCCTTTACCATGTCAACATATCGCAGTTTGTCAGAGTGGGCAAGCACTGACGGTGCTGCAAAAGGGACTCGTCCTTCCACTGAGCAGGCCATGGTCATCCGATCTGCTTTTCGCAACATCTCATTGGGAAAATAAAACTGCCGATCTTGTTGGATAAATTGTTCTGGAGTCCAGGTCTTGGCTTTGTTGAATGCATGAAAATGGTTGATGGAAGGGAGAATTGTTTCAAAATATTCCGGGTTATAGAGTTGTTGTTTCTCTCGTTCTGCAGCATAGTAATGCCAGGCCCAGGCTCTTTCTTGTGGCGGCATTGAGGCAAGAATCTGCAGCCTTTTTTCAAGGGAGATTCCAAAGTTTTGAAATGAAACAGGACTGTCTGTTACTACAGGTGTTGGAGTAATGCCGTCCAGTCCCAGATGGGCGTACCATGAATACCCGCCAAAGCATTCGTCTGCACCGTCTCCGGTTAATAAAACCTTTATGTCGTGTTCACGGGCGGCTTGCGCAATAGAGAGGATTCCGAGTCCGGATGAGACTGAGAATGGCTGGTCTCCGTGTTTACAAAATTTGATAAGATTCCTGCGGAAGTCATCGGCAGTGACCCTGATGGTGTGGTGTGTGGTGCCGAGTACGCGGGCGTATTCCTCTGCATAGGTCGATTCGTCTGCCGTGCCGTGGTAAGGATCTGACAAATTTTCAAAGCCAATGGTGAATGTGGTAACATTTGGAAGTGATTTTGCCGCAACAGTTGAGACAATTGAGCTGTCCAGACCACTGCTAAGAAAACAGCCCACCGGCACATCGGAAAGCAATCGACTTTCGATAGCTTCAGTGACAACGCGCCGGGTTTCTTCCACGATGGCATGTTCGTCATAGTCAATCCCCTGCTGGTTAAATCTGTTTGCATAAGGGCGCAGGTGTATTCCCTGTTGTTCAGCAATGAGCAGATGTGACCGGGGTAATGCCTTGACCTTACTATAAATTGTGGCTGGTTCTGGTATCCAGAGAAATGATGGAAAATCCCATAGGGCTTGCTGGTTTAATGACCGGTCCCAGCCGGGATATGCGAGCATGCTGGATATTTCTGAGGCAAAAACTACATCGGTCTCTGAAAGGGGGATGTAGTAAAGGGGTTTTTCTCCGGGGATGTCACGGGCAAGGATAAGCTTCTGTTCGTTGTCAATCCACAGGGCGGCTGCGAACATGCCATCAAGCTTTTCGAACAGATCCACGCCAAATTCGCTGTATAGATGACAGATGACTTCACCGTCTGATCTGGTCCTGAAATGATGGCCTTTTGCCTCCAGTTCGCGACGAAGTTGCGGGTAATTATAGATTTCGCCATTGTAGAACAGGACGACTGACTTGTCTTCATTATAGAGGGGCTGGTCGCCTGATTCCAAGTCGTTGATGCTCAAACGGCGCATGCCCGCACAATAATTGCCGGACCTGTAGAAACCGGACGAGTCTGGACCACGGTGATATAGGGCTGAAACCATCGGTTTGATAGTATTGGGGTTTATGCCACCGTTTATTTTGTAACCAGCAATGCCGCACATAATAGATTATAAAACTGCTCCAGAGTTTGTTTGGCTAGTAGGAGACTGTGAAAGAAGGACGGATTTGTCTCGAAGAAATTGAAACGCTGTCTGGGCTGATTCTGGTTCGTTAAGTTCGAGGTAGCAGTCTCCCATTTTTTTCAACACCATAATATTCTCCGGTAAGGCTTCGAAACATTTTTCATAGGCGATTATCGCATCTTCAAATTGTCCGGCTTTTTGAAAATTGGTGCCGATCTGCTCCCAATATATGCCGTAGTTTTTGTCAATCGCTATGGCACGTTGCAGATGGGTGATTCCCTTGTCAAAAGAGTGGAGCGCGAAATGAGCATCAGTAAGGTGAATATGCAGCTGCGGATCATTTGGGGCGTATTTTAAGGCAATACTTAGGCTGCCTACGGCATCGTGAAAGTTGTTTTGTTTCATGAGTAGGTGCCCGTAAATCCTATAAAAATCAGCCACAGAAGCACTTGAAAGGCATTCAGCTATAAGGGGGTTGTCAATAAAATTTTTATACCAGCCCAGAATAAGAGTTTCTGTCTCTTCCGGTACGTTTTTTGCCGAGGCTTCAATGATCTGTTTAAATTCAATTTCGGCAATAGCCTGAATTTCAGTTTTAATGCCAAGGTGATTGCTGTCATAACGTAATCCCTTAAAAAGAAGCCACTTGAATGAGCTTTTGTCAATGTTTTTGTAGCCCTTGGCAAAGGATAGATATTCATCACCAGATTTTTTGCAAAATGTATCGATCTGTTCAGCCAAACCTGGATTAAGCTCTAATGCTCTTATGAAATGCTGGTCGGCTTTTTTCCACTGTGTCCATTGTGCTAAGATGATACCTAGATGGAAATGTGCTTCTGCACAGTCGGGGGAGATAGTTAGAAGTTTGTTCAGGATAGGCTCGGCCCTTACGAGGTCTTCTGAACTGACATATAGTTTTGCCAGATTCAGATAGGCTGTCTCGTTTTCAGAATCAAGTTTGATGTCCGATAGAAGTTTTTTCTCTTTTGCATAAAAATCAAGGAGAAAGGAGAGGCGACCCCGAAAGGTAGTAAGAACATCGCTGCGGACAGCATTAATAGCTAAAACTCTTTCCATGTTTTTGGCAAGCCAGTCCAAGTATCGGTTGGGGTCACCATGGAGCATATTAAGTTCATGCTGAAGCCGCTCACTTTGTTGAACACCTGATAGCGTTAGCTCTTCAAGCAAAGGCCATATCTTTTTTGCGTTGTCCAGGGTGTTATGCAAAGTGTCAATTTTTGCTAATTTTTGCTGCAGGGCAGGGGGAAGGGATGTGAGGGTTCTGTGGCCCGCTTTCTTCTTTTTGAGCGAATCAAGTTCTCGTGCAATGTTATGTGAGAGCGAGTCTGCTTGTTTGATGGTCTTTCGAAGCCCTTCTATGGTTTTCAGGGTAGACCGAAAACTTTTGACTATTGTGTTTGTGCTGGCCTTAGGGGCATGGTCAACGGCATGGCGCAGTTTGCTGCGGATGTCACGGGGGGTGCAGCAGTATTGGTTAATGACGTCCTGTAAGGGTAAAACATCAGTGCCTTGGATGTGTACCCCCCCCTCGGTAGCGTTAATGTATTTGCCTGGATTTTCATCTATGATTCTTTCAAAAAACTGTTTCATCCCGTAAAATGCCCTGTTGGTGGCAACTTTCTTACCATCAATGCCATCTACCATCATAGCTTCGGTGGATGATTTTAAGGTGTTTTTCATCAGATCTTTATGTTGGAGAACTGCATGACTGGTGTGGTCTTTATCGTCGGTGTAGGCCAGGTCCTGGCCAATGAATACAATTGGTGAGCAACCCATTATAATTGCAGACAAAATGTTCAGGTGGGCAACGGTTCCTGCGCCTCCAGTAAGCAATGATCCTCCGATGAGATTATTAAGCCATTTCTCAATGGGTTTTGCGGAAAATGTCCAAAAAACGTGCTCAGCGGGAAATATCTTAGGTACCTTGGGTGTTACCCAGGACATGCAGATCAGGGAGAGATCTTTTGCTTTGTCGGTAAGATCGGCAATTTTTTCGTAGGTGTTGTCCTGGGGGTCAATTGAGGTGAGGAAGTCCGGGGTCACATTGTGGGCTAGAAGAGATGGCAGTACCGAGTCGACGGCAATTATGACCGCATTTCCTTTTACTTTAGAGAGCAGGTGAACGTTTTTATCCAGTGACGGTCCCCCAGCAACAATAATTGCCGGAGTTCCAGCGAAATGACCCTGAATATCTTCGATACGATTATTGTGGGGCATCGTACTGAAATGACGGAGTCGGTTGTCGATGAAAGTGTGGCCGAAAGTCATTGAGGTGCTGCCTTCAACGTTGTAGCTGCTTACTTGAGAGAAAACAGAATCGGCTATCTCTTTATATGTATCTGGGGCGTATGTGAACGAAGGCATATGCTTGAGTGTATGAATTGACTCAAGCTGTAGAGCTTTTGATGCCGGGGCCAGAACTTCTGGGGCGTTTGGATTGTTACCGATGCTCAGGATAACCCGGCGGTCGGACAGAACTTGCCTCAGGTCAGTATTTATTAAAGCCTGATGGAAAACTCCTAACTCGGCTTCAAAAAGTATGAAATGGCGTATTGAGTGGCGCTTTTCGACAAGGGCTTTCAAGGTGTAACCAAGGCCCAGGCCAAGCAAAACAACACTTCCTGAAGAGTTAACAGGAACCATATTAAGAAAAGTTTGGATTTCTTGGAGAGGATCGTCTTTTTTGTGCAGTAGGATATCTTGCCCGCTTGTGGATTGCAGTTGGAGATTGAGCTGGCCATTAGGTGCTGTTACGATCTTTCCCAAAGGTTCAGATCCATTCTCCTGTAGAGCCTCCCATTTGCGTGGATGGTGTATTGCCAAAACCGACATGTTTTTTTCATAGATTTCGTTTTTCGTATTGATCATAAGTTTTCTCCTAGGGCATCGTTCTGAGGTGTCCTCTGCGGCGGTATATGTAAGGCAAGTAGAAAGGTTTCTCCTAATTCTTTTCGGGTGTATTAGAAAAAACATGAGAGAATTGGTTGTGAAATTAATTTTTGAACCAAGACTGGGCTGTTGCGAAAGTATGGCTAACGATTGGTTTGCTACCATAAATACCTTTCTGATAGATATTTAACAAATCGGAAAGTTGATATCTGATTTTTGAACGTCTCTGGGTTTTCATTTTGTTTCGTTCTTTAAGCGGATTTTCTGTATAACGGTTCCCCTGTTTATGCGTTTGTTGGTTTTATGAAAAAATTTAAGTTATTCCTCCTGGTGCCGATACCTAAATATGAAAAGGTGGGAAACCGGGTGATCGGTCTGTTTTTAAACTTTAAAATTTATGAAGAGAAACCGAAAAGGAGGTGGTCGAAAGCCTGAAATTGTATCTCGGAAGGTACAAATGTTTGTATTGCAGGGGTGTTCGCATTTTGTGGAACAACATTTATGAGAGAAAGGATTCTCTCGCTATTAATCACGGAGGAATTTTACTATGGCTTTAAGAATTAATACCAATGTGGCAGCGTTAAACGCCCACAAAAACATGATTAAGAACGACAATGCCTTGTCGGCATCCTTGGAAAAACTGTCGTCAGGTCTGCGTATTAACAAGGCGGCTGATGACGCTTCAGGTATGGCGATTGCCGACTCATTGAGGTCTCAGGCCTTGGGGCTTGGTCAGGCGATCCGAAATGCCAATGATGGTATTTCAATGGTACAAACTGCTGATGGCGCTCTGAACGAGTCCATTAGTATCGTCAATACTATTAAAACTAAATCGATTCAGGCTGCGGCTGATGGCCAGACCATTGAATCACGAAATGCGATCCAGTCCGATATTACCAAGCTCCTTGAAGAGTTGGATATGATAGCTAAAACTACATCTTTCAACGGGCAGAAGTTACTTTCAGGATCATTTACAAATAAGGAGTTTCAAGTAGGTGCTTTTTCTGGTGAAACTGTAAGTATTTCAATTGCATCTGCGGAAGCAGCAAAACTTGGTCACGTTACAACAAGTAATCTAACTGTAAGTGGTCCTGGTACTGTGGAATTGAGTATATACAGTAATATTCAGGATAAGAACTACTTGATAGAGTCTTCCACAGTGGCCTATGATAA
>JADGBM010000069.1:0-503 GCA_015231515.1 Desulfobulbaceae bacterium | reverse complement strand
ATTAACAAGCTGAGTGACGTTCTCGGCGTTTCCGCCAGAACTGTTGTGGGCAGTACAACCAGCTTAAGTCTTGCGGCAGGATCTACCGATGCTGATTTTGCTGTGAATGGGATTGTTATTGGGCAAATAAATGTTCAGCTTAATGATTCTGACGGTGCCCTTGTTAAGACCATTAACGGGAAGACATCACAGCATGGCGTATTCGCTAGTGTTGATAACGCAGGAGTGCTCTCCCTCACTTCTACAGATGGACGGGCAATTCAATTAACAGCTACCAGTATCACCGCTCAAACTGGCGGTGTATACGATATTATGCGCCGTAAAGACATGAGTACCTTGGGTTATATTCAGTTGAGCCAGTTAGGTGCATCGGAAATTACGGTTCGTGATACAGGTGGCGGTAATGTAGTTGCTTTTTCAACAGGAGCAGATCTGGATGTGGCTGGCAGCACCACGACGACAGCATCGTCCACCCTTGTTTCTGGTTCGACTCTGGCCCAGAA
>JADGBM010000068.1 GCA_015231515.1 Desulfobulbaceae bacterium | reverse complement strand
GAATCTTTAGCCAGACGGTTAACTTTCGCGTACGCGCAAAGATTTTCGTGTTTTGCAATAACCTCAAGTAATGCTTCATCTATTATAATGTCAGTTCGATTCAAAGTGTCTCTATTGATCAGATCCAGCAGCGGTTGAGTATTCCAGCCCTGAAGTTCTCGGCATTCAAGCGGGCGGTTGCTATAGATTCCTCATTGGTTTTTATCTGCATCAAAAAAGCAGCACTGCCAGGAGTTTGAACGGCCTGAAACCTTGATGATCTCGAGTTCGACAGGTTCAATGGTTTGAGACAACGGGTTGTCGGCCGGTTCACCTTTCCTGATGGTCAGGCAGTTACTGGTGGTCAGGCTGTTATCTTCAAATAAGCTGAGGTCGGCTTTGTGTAGATCCCGCCGCAAAACGAATAACTATTTTCCCCTCCTCACCCTTCAACTCAGAGATACGTTTAGCGAGCAGTTGAAACCGATCTTGATAGGCAGGAGGATAGTTTCGGGCATAAAGCCGTTCTTCAGCCTTCTGCCAATTATTGACCAGCAAGTCTAACTCAACGCCTAAGAGATGAATGTAAGGATCATCAGGATAGTAGGCTTTGGCCTTTTCGAAAACCGGCCCTCCATCACCGACTGCACCAACAGTCACAAGAGACTGAAGCCAATCCTGGTAGAGTGTAACATGTAAGTCGTTTAAGGCAGGTACATTAAGATTAATCTGCTCAACAATCATACGACCAGTCGTTTCAATTTCACGGATGGCTGTTTCATATCCACTTGAGGCGGTAAGCGCTGGAATAATATCCATAAAAAGACTTATATCACCAATTGTCAGTAGAATATCCGAATCAAGCGTGGCAGAGACGACAGCCCCCTTACCACCATGAATCAGCTGAGAAGAGATAATCCGGACCTGCTTAGCAATCTCATCCGGATGCAGATAGTACGGTGTGTCGACTAAGCGCAACTTTGGCTCCATACGAAAGCCATCAACAAAGGCCTGCAGGCGCCCTACCGCGTTTCCTGTCTCGCCAAGGGCTAAGGCACTAGCAAACTTCTCCTCTCGACCGCCACGAAATGTATCATTGTAAAATGACTGAATAGTCACCTGTGGGGTTAATTGGGCTCCCGGCTGACCATCCCATAAATAACTGTTATTCAACCACTGACCAAAGGTCCAGCCAACGATACTGTCGCCCTGCACCAAAACACCTATTTCATCAATTTCAGGGGACATTGAACAAAGAATAAAAGGAGGCTGCTGGCTGACAGATGCAAGGCTCACTTGGCCCTGTTGCCTTTGAGACTCAATACTTATCCAGTCTACCGGAGCATTTGGGTTCCAGGCAACAAGCTGAGCCGCCGTCTGTGTTTCAGATGGAGACTGCAGCCATAAACCCACGCCGTCGCCTACCGACCACAAGCCTTTTTCAAATTGAGTTTCTCGACCATAATCGGCATGAAAAACCCATTTATTGCCGGCCAGTGCCGCTCGACTGGGAATAGCAATCCAACCAGAAGCTGTTGCTGCCGAACGAAAGCGCGTTACCTGCCGAGACCATGGGTCAAATATAGACGTCCACCCGGCAATGATCTCTTTTTCTGTAGGGGTATTCACCACCTCACTTTGGGAAGCAGCCCCCGCTTCAGCAGTAGTGCCTCCACCCTGCTGGGCAGCAAGGTCATCCTTAGACATCACAGCCTTTAAGCGCTCAGCTAAATCTCTGCGTTTTTCATTTTTGTCACGCTCTAGTTCCTGACGCTCTGCATCAGTCAGCTCTTGAGTGTTGCCTTTTTCCCAGAACAGTATATCCCTGAAGAAGAAAGTAAACCCGCCAACCCAACAGATCAGGACAAAAAGCACCATAACAATTTTTCTCTTTTGAAAGATATCCGTCTGACGTCGGAGACGTAAAGGCGCACCACATTTTTCACAGTGGGCTAATGCGGCGATATTATCGGTATTACATCTGAGGCATTTCACTATTAGGACCCGTAACTAAAATGGTTCAATGACGTGTAGAGCTACAAGAAAATTCATAACTCAAATTTGAGAATTACTAGAGCCTCTTGCAAAAATGAGATAATGTTGCTTTATGAATTTCCCTATAGTCGTCTTTCCCGCATGTAGTCAGCGGGAAACCAGGTGTTTTTCTGGATCCCCGATAAATACACTCGGGGATGACGGTCTTTTTGCAAGAAGCTCACTATTTATGATACTTATTTTTAGTACTAATTTCTATTAAATGTGACGATTGACGTAAAAAGTTTCAGAATTTCTTTTGATTCTAAAATTGTATTCATGCTATAGTAAATAAATTTAATTTATTATTAGTTTATACTGAGGTTCTTCTATGGCAGATACAATTTTGCTTGAAAGCGGCACCAATGAGGTCGAACTCCTGGAATTCTTTCTTGAAGATGAAAGTTTTGGAATCAATGTCGCCAAGGTTTCTCAAATAGTCCCTTTCGACAGAGAGAACCTGACCGCTATCCCCACAGACGACAAAGCAATTCTGGGCACCTTATTGTGGCACAAAAGGACGATACCGCTCATCGATCTTTCCACCGCCTTGAACAAAAGGCCGAGCACCGCAACTGAAGTTCGTAAAATTGTACTGGTCACCGAATTCAATGGCGTTATTAACGGCTTTCTTACTGATGGTGTAAACAGAATCTTTCGTGTGAGCTGGGACAAGATCTCTCCAATAAGTTCTTTTCTAGGAAAATACTCTTCTACCGTTACCGGATCGATAAAAGTAGATGACCGCGAAATATTGCTGATTGATTTTGAGTTTGTAGTGGCTGAACTTTTTCCCGACACAAAAATGGGCTATCATTCCCTGGGAATCAGCAACACCGGCTCGACAACCAGCCGCGAGACAAAAAATATTGTTTTTGCTGAAGATTCACCATTTATCCGATCAACAATAATCAAGTTACTCAATAAATCCGGCTACACAAAAATAAACTCATTTGAAAATGGCCAGGAAGCCTTCAATTTTTTTGAAGAATCTGTCAAATCCGGCAACAACTCGCCTGATACTCGTGTTGACCTGGTCATCAGTGATATAGAGATGCCCAAAATGGATGGTCTGACCTTATGCCGTTCCATTAAAAGGGAGATGGGACTTGAGACAATACCAGTGATAATTTTCAGTTCTCTAGTCAATGACCAGATGATCCATAAATGCAAGGAAGTCGGAGCAGATGGATATACAACCAAACCACAGGTCAACGAGTTGCTGCAACTAATGGATGGACTGTTAGGAGTCGACCAGAAATCTACGTAAAGAGCTTATAGTTATTGGTAACTTTGCGAACCAATTCCCGATAATCATTGGCTCCATGTGATCCCGGAGCAAACTCGTAAATCGTTTGTCCGTAAGCCGGAGCCTCAGACAGTCGAACATTATACCGAATAGGTTCGCAGACATTATTACCGTACAACTCCTTTAACTTCTCAAGAATACTGACCGATTTCTTAACGCGCATGTCAAGAAAGGTCGGCAGAATATACCGCAAGGCAACTTCCGGGCGATATTTCTGGATCGAAGCAATGCTTTTCAAGAACTCAACCATTCCCTGAATCGACATCACCTCCAGAGAAACAGGGGTTAATATTTCAGTGACATAAAAAAGAATATTAACCGTCAGTGGATCCCACCCCGGCGAGGTATCAACAATTACATAATCAAACTGCTTATCAACTTTTGAAAGCGCTTCTGATAAGGTTAATTCTCCGCCAAAATCCTTTCGTCCAATCAACCTCTTTACTCCGGCAAGAGACTTACCACCGGAAAGAATCCACAATCTCTCCCGCGCCTGCACCATCGCCTCTTCCGGACTCAGCTCGCCCATTACCAACTCAGTTAAGCCAGCACTCGGATCAACGCCCAGCATATAACTCGCCTGCCCCTGCGTATCGGTATCAACCAGCAAAACTTTGTAACCCGCCAAACTGAGACCAGTTGCAAGGTTAACAGATGTTGTTGTTTTTCCAACACCTCCCTTACTCAACGATACACTTATCTTGCGGGGGCCGGTTTCAACTTTTCCGGCCTGTTTGGCAAGAACAGTCGAGGCTTTTGGATTTATATTTAACGGGAACTGATTCCCGCAATACTTGCACTTTGCCTTTGTGGCATTGGCTGGAACATTTTTTTCGTCAATATTGTGCTGTTTTTTACAATGAGGACACGTTATGATCATTGATTGATTCCTTCCTTAATCCGCTTTATGCAAAGCGGTCATTTCGTTTTTTGATCCTTCTTCTTCAGTAGCTCCTTAACTAAGTAGCTTTCCTTCCCTTTTTCATCAAATTCACCAAGAAGTACCTTGATTGCGCTCTCGACAATTCGAGACTTGGTGGCAATGGTTTTTGAGCCGGCAGGCAAAAAATCCTTAATTATTCTTTTGGCCTCACCCAGATCCTCAAAGACATCTTCGTTCAAATAATGGGTTGTTTTGCGCTTTGCCTGCTTCTTTTTCTTCTTTTTGGCGCCCACAGACCGGCTTTTTGGCCTTAACAATGCCGTCATGGAATCTTTTTTCGGAGTTGTTACGTGAATCAGTTTACGTAACTCATCCAGCCCACGAATAGCCCCTGTATGCGGCCCATTCAGTATGTCTGCGAGTATATCGCGCTCGGTAGTTGAATTAGACACTAGCCCTTCTTGCTCCTTTATGAAAACAGTAACTTCCTGCTATTTTGCAAAAATGCCAACAACTCTTTTTGACAAGCATCTTCCATCTGCACAATATGAATTCCACATAAATAGTGCGACTCATCCTGTGACACATGGATAACCTTACCATCTATCTGGAATTCAGCATCGTTAATATGTAAGACCATATCCTTCAGCACGACGTTAGATTTAATGCCATCCAACTCTTTAAGGAATATGCCAAGTCCGCTGACACTTAGATTAAAGACCGGATAGGGTTTACCCGCAACCATCAGACATATATGGTCCGCTGAGCCGACAGGGGCGCGGTAACCGTCACGGATAATTACTTTCAGTGCCTCCAGTTGCGCCTTCGAAAACGAAGAGTTTACCGGATCAACATCATCGGATTCAGAATCTGTAACAAACTCAAGTCCATCACTAAATTTTATTTCCATATCAAAGTCTTCCAATCCCATAACTTATTTCCTCGGACAACATTATTAAGTGCATGGAAACACTTCACGACAAAAGTCAGTTCATCTGCAATTATTAAATAAATATAAACTGGAGATGTCAAATTTATATTTGTTTCCCAATATTTGTTTACCGGGGAATAACAAAATTTGTTATAACAGAAACTGTTAACGTGAATTTACAGTATATGAGGTTTTAACAATGAGAGTTTCAATAACATATTGCGCTCAATGAAATTACAAACCAGCAGCTTCCAGTTTGGGAGATCATTTAAAGAAACAACTTGGTGCACAGGTCACCTTAATTGCTGGTTCAGACGGCATATTCGACGTTGAGGTTAATGGCAAGGTGATTTTCTCAAAGAAAAAAATCGGTCGGTTCCCAGAGTCAAACGAAATTGTCTCGCTTATAGGGGGATGAAAGGTGGACACCTTCCTTTCGGCACCGGCATCAATTTCACTCATAGATTCGAACGGTTCTGTGGTAAAAACCTGGCGTCTTGAAGGTAAAAAAACCTATCGAATCGGGCGCTCCAGCTCTAATGAGATCACTCTCAATCATACCTGGATATCTCGACAGCATGCCATGCTGCAGGTTGAAGCAAACGGTGCCTTCAACGCCCTTGATATGGGCAGTTCCAATGGCACTTTTGTTAACGGCAAACGGGTGTTCTCGCCCACGCAGCTCCGTTCCGGCGATCTGATACAGATTGGCAATAAAATCACCCTGACCTTTATGCAAAACACCCCCTTTAACCAACCGGATCAAAAACCGGAGGAAGAAGAAAAAACCGTTGCCTTCATGGAAAAAGAAGAGGTCACCGTTCTCATTTGCGACATCCGTGATTTCACTACACTTTCCGAAGAACTTGGTGATGAAAAGATTTCAGAGATACTTCAACTCTGGACACAAAGCATCAATACAATTGTCAGTCAACATAAAGGTAATGTGGACAAGTTCATCGGCGACGCGGTTATGGCTATCTGGGCTGGCAGTCGGCCTCTCCAGAAGAGTGTACACTTAGCATTATCCTGCGCCTTAAAAATTTCCGAATTCACAAAAGAACTGGGAAACGCGATACCGGAACTGCCGCAATCATTGGCAATAGGCGCCGCCTTAAACACCGGAGAGGCAGTCATTGGCAATATCGGAGTCGACGGCAACCGGGACTACACTGTGATAGGAGACGTGGTAAATATTGCCTTTCGGCTGGAGGGATTAACTGAGAAAATCGGCAAGGAACTGCTCCTGGGCCATGGCGCATCCTCACACCTGGATCCACAGCTACGCTCACGCTATTTCCAGACCTGTAAATACATCGTTAAAGGCAAGAAAGATCCAGTGTCAGCTCACGGCTGCGACTTCACCTCTTTAAAGGAGTATCTGAGTAAAGTTCAGTAGCCCCTACTCCCTATCTCCAAAAATAGCAGTGCCAACCCGCACAAGTGTAGCACCTTCCTCAATAGCAACCTCAAAATCAGCAGACATTCCCATTGATAGCCCCAGAGGATGATCAACTATTTTTTTATCCTCTAACGACTGCGCCAACCGGCGAAGTTGCCGAAAGTGCTTGCGAGTTGCCTCCGGCTCTTCGTTAAATGGCGGCAAACCCATTAAACCAATGAGCTTGAGATGAGAAAAAGAGTTAAAAACACGAACCAGCCCTTCAAGTTCCTCCACTGAAACCCCGGCCTTCTGATCTTCATCTCCAATATTGACCTGCACATAGGCATCCAAACTCTTGCCCAGGGTGGCTAAATGCTTCTCGAGCGCCTCGGCAATTTTCAGGCGATCAACGGTTTCCACTACATTGAAATGCTGGGCAATCAACTTTGTCTTATTTGACTGAATGCGCCCGATAAAATGCCACCTTGCCTGGGGAATTTCGGTAATTTTTTCAATTGCATCCTGAAGATAATTTTCTCCAAAACTGTGCTGTCCGGCCTCCAGGGCGCACTTGATCGCGGCAATGGGCTTACGCTTACTGACCGCCACAAGTTTCACATCTTCCGGTCTACGGCCGGAACGAATTGCGGCTGCAGCCATCTGTTGATAAATTTCCTGAAGGTTTTCTTTTATCAAAACAGTTACTCCTGAAGGCCAAATAACCTGCATGAATTTCTTGAAGTTTGTCGAGCAACCGTATCGATGCTCACCCTTTTAATTTCGGCAATTTTCTGGGCAGTATACAGCAGATAGCCGGGCTCATTTCGTTTTCCGCGAAATGGCACCGGCGACAAAAACGGCCCGTCAGTCTCGATAAGCATTGACTCCAAAGGTATCTCAGCTACAGCTTCATGGATGGTTATCGCCTTGTCATAGGTTACTACCCCTGGAATTGAAAGATAAAAGCCAAGAGCTATCACCTCTTTTGCCAACTCTTTGTCGCCAGAGTAGCAGTGCATGACTCCACCGGCCGGAAACGGCGCCGCCTCGTTAAGAATATCCATGACATCGTCATGGGCCTCTCTATCATGAATGATCAAAGGCAGTTTCAGTTTTTTGGCCAATAGTACCTGACGCTTGAAACAATCTATTTGAGCCGCCACAGGGGCATAGTTCTTCACATAGTCAAGACCAATCTCACCATAGGCCTTCACCTTGGGATGCTTGGCAAGTTCTGCAAGTGCATCATAATCATTTGGACCAGTTTCAGCACAATGATGCGGATGAACACCGATAGCACAGTAGATATTTGGATAGTTGTCCGCAATAGCCACGGCGGCCTGAGAGCTTTTCAAGTCAATGCCGATCGTCATCACATATTTAACGCCAGCCCTGTGAGAGCGTTCAACGACATCAAGGCAATCTAAGGAGTAACTTTCCATATCAAGATGGCAATGAGAGTCGATAACATAGGTATCATCTGACAGCTCTGGAAGTGGGGGTTTTTTCTTTTTAGACACCCTGATCGACCTCGAGGAAAAATAAGAGAACTTAGCGCACTATGTTCGGGATTTAGCTCATTATTAAATGAGCGACACATTTGAGCAATTTCAAACCTTCATTAAAATCCCCCTCGGTCCCCCTTTTCAGATAAGCGACGCAGGAGACTTCGAAGGGGGATTCAGGGGGATTTTTCCCTTTCTGCAAAATTGGAGATTCCCATACTGTGAACTTAAACGTTCAGCATTTGCTTTTCCTAAATAAAACAAGATATTACTAGATTTTCAACTTGAAGGACAGTATATAAATTGTTAACAATCTTCAACTCGAAAAACAATTGAAGAGTTTCTAATTAAAGAATTATAGGAGGACAAAAAAATGTCAAAAAGGTTAAAAAACAAATTTCAAATCGCCCTTATCGTTTCACTTATTTTCTTTGTGCTGACTGGCTGTGTCGCCCTGAACAAAAAATCCGACGCACCTAAATCATCTTCAAAAACACATGCAAACGAGCCCTATTTCCCAACCAGTTTTGGCGACTTTGAGGTGCCAGGTGAACTGCGCATGGAGATGGACAAAACCCTGTTCATTAAAACTTCATCGTTTAATGGCGGCATTGTCAATCTTACCGGCTATGTCGAGGCAGGTTCCCTTACCGATTTCTTCGTCAACTCCATGCAGAAAAACGGCTGGCGAATTAACGGAGAGATTCGCTCCGGCAATGTTCTTCTTGCCTTTACCAAGCCCAACAAAAACTGCATGATCACCATTCAGCCCGGAGAGTATGGCACTCGCACACAGGTAAATGTCTATATAACTGAGGATGCACAGGGCCTTAATTAATGAACTCAGCGCACTATGGGCGGGCTTTAGCTATTATAATGAAAAAAAACGACCCATGTGAGCAATTTTCAACATTCATTAAATCCCCCTGAGTCCCCCTTTAAAAAGGGGGATTCAGGGGGATTTTTCTCCATATATTGAAATTCCGACACTATGAACTCAGCAAAAGCATGAATCTAGCCGGGAAAAAAATCATACTAGGGGTTACCGGTGGTATTGCTGCCTACAAAGTAGCCGACTGGGTTCGGCAGCTTACCAAACTTGGGGCCGACGTTACGGTTGTCATGACCCAGTCGGCCGCAAAATTCGTTACACCGCTGACCTTTGCAGCTCTGTCCGGCAAAAAAGTTTATATGGATATTTTTGATCCGGCAGACGCAGAACATATCCCGCACATTTCTCTCGCCAAACAATCCGACCTGATTATCATCGCCCCGGCAACAGCCAACACCCTTGCCAAACTAGCCAATGGTTTCGCCGATGATCTTCTATCAACGATAACTCTTGCGGCAACATGCCCTGTCCTTATATTCCCGGCGATGAACAGCAATATGTACCTGCACGGGGCGACTCAAGCTAATATCAAGCTTCTGAAGAGCTTAAACTACCATGTCATTTTACCGGAGTCAGGCACCATGGCCTGTGGTGATGAAGGACCTGGCCGCCTACCAGAGTGGCCCCTGGCTCAAGATGCTATCTTCTCGATCTTCAGCCAACAGGACCTAAAGGGCCAACGCCTGTTAATCACAGCAGGACCAACTCAGGAAGAGTTCGACCCTGTCCGTTTCATCAGCAACCGCTCTACCGGCAAGATGGGTTTTGCCCTGGCCCGCGCCGCACATCAACGGGGCGCTGAGGTCACGCTTATCACAGGCCCTACCCACTTAGAAGACATTGCAGGCGTTAACACCCAGCACGTTTCATCTGCCAAAGAGATGTTGACCGCTGTAAAGAGCCATTACAAATCAGCCTCAATTATCATTAAATCAGCTGCCGTTTCTGACTATCGTCCTGCATCAAAAGCCAAACATAAACTTAAAAAAGGTGCTAAGAATCTTGTTTATAAACTATCTGCCAACACCGATATTTTAAAAGAGCTTGGTGAGGCCAAGGCTGCTAATCATTATTTTCTGGTCGGTTTTGCAGCTGAAAGCAAAAACCATCAGGAAGAAGGCCTACGCAAACTCAGAGAAAAAAACTTAGACATGATCGTTGTCAATGACATCCTTGGCAAAGAGACCGGATTTGCGGCCGAGACCAACAAGGTCTTAATTCTTGACAAGCAGGGTAACAGCCACAACCTCCCCTTACTGAGCAAAGACGATACAGCCCATCAAATTTTCGACCTGATTATCCAGTCAATCAATCACAATAATCACTGAGTCTGACACAGTATCCCCGCAAGCATTTAACTTGCCATTTATCGATTGATAAAGTCAGAATTTTACCAGCCCCCTCCTTAAGAAAATAACCAGCCAGCAATTTATATTAAAAAAATTAAGTAGTTGTACACTAATTTAATTTGTGTTGGTCTCCTCAAATCGCTATACTTTATTGACATACATTTGCACGTTATTATCAATCAATCTTGTATAGCCATAGCTGGATGACTAATAAAAAAGAGATTACTGCCACCGAAAAGCTCTTAGATCTTATACGAGCAGGTTCTTCTCCCGAACCTGCTGTTCAGGACTTACCTTCGCCTGATGAGCGGGAGCAACCAGTTGAGCCTCCACATTCCACTGACGACTTAGAGCTAGAACTTGAATCAGGGCCTCTTGTGGGCGGCAGCGGGCCGACTGTTTTCGCCTCCCATCAGCAATCTGAGCCAGACATCCATATTTCACCAGGACACCCTCATCAAGCTCCCGAAATGGTTCAGGCCGAGGAGCCACTTTACTCTGACGAACACCCGACTCCTTTTCAAAATGAAACAGCAGACGCTACCTGGATCTGGTACAAAAAAGAGCAGAACAACAAGTTTCCAACATGCCTCGCCAACTTGTTTCGTAGAACAAAGATCGGAATCGATATTCATCCCGGACATGTCCATATCGTTAAAGCAGAAATCACCAAGACAAAACACAATCTTTTAGCCTGTGAGTCACACTCGTATCAGAAATCAGATGACAACGAAGAGTTAACAGACCTCTGGCAGATTCAATCTTTAAAAACCGTACTTTCGCAAAAGCTATCCTCACTTTTCAGTTGTGAACTCCGAAAGCCAGAACTGTGGTGTACTTACACATTTGCCAACCCAATTTCAATTTACAACATCACCATTCCCACAGTTTCCCCAAAAGATCTTCCAGCCACAGTTTACTGGACAATCAAAAAAGAGGGGTTTGATGAAAAACAGTCAATTATTGACTTCACCATCTTCAAGGAAGTTGAAACAAAAGGTCAGAAGAAACTTCAGGTAATTGTCACCATAATCCCCAAGAGAGAATTAAGTGCCATAAAAAATCTTTTTAATGAGTTGGGTTACCCACTTACGGGCCTCACCTTTTCAGCCGCTTCAATTCAAAACTTCCTGCACATATATCATCCTGAGCCAACTTCAAGTCCAATCGTCTATTTTACCATTCGCGACACGAACTCGTTTATTGACCTTTTTTACCAAGGTAAAATGCTCTTTAGCCGAGAGATAAAAACCGGCATTGAGAGCTTTGTCGAATCAATTCAAAGTTATGCTACCGCAAACAATATTCAGATCGACGACAACACCGCTAAAAGCTTAATCTTCGACCTCTTTGACGGCAAAAAAGTCAATAAAAACCCCGAGAATCATCGTCAACTTGCTGACAGTATTGATTTTGACGCACTTCCTGTCATTGATCGTTTAATTCGTCAACTTCTTAGAACATTTGAGTATTGCACCACTAATTTCAAAATCCCTAATGTGGAAATGATTTACACTGCTGGCACTTCAGTCTTAAATGATAAAATTTTGACCAGCATACAACAACGACTAGGCATTACTTGCGCAATTATAAAACCGTTTGGAGAAGAGATATTCAACTTTGATGCCCCTCTTCGCCTTACCCCTGAACTCAATATCCTGCCAGCAGTTGGCCTTGCTCTCTCCAACAAGCAAACAACGAAGAACTTTCTTTTCACTTACCTGGAACGCGCCAGATATTTTGCTTCAAGAAGAACCAATAAAATTATCGCCTATGCAACCATCGGTCTGGCTCTATCCGTAGGTGTTTTATTTGCCATACAATACACCGCTATTACAGACAAACGTGAACAGGTACGAGAACTTGAAAACTCTTTAGAACAAAAATATGCGCTTGAGCCTCAAACACGTTCAGCAGAGCAACTCATCCCCCTGATCGCAACGATAAAAGAGTCTCACCGCCATTACAAACAGTCCATAAATCGCTTCAAGGTTCTCGGAATAATTCAAGAAATAACCAGGGATATGCCCAAAGAGGCACGATTAACAAACATTTCAATCAAGCTGCCCAGCACTGAACCCGTTGACGGATCAGCAGACAGTTCAGGAAAAAAAATTAAGGGGGAGAGTGAGGCTATTTCGCTTTCCGGCATAATCTCAGGCCCCCAATCCAGACAAGAGTTTATTCTGCTTACTATCTTAAAAAAACTCGGTGACCTCAAGTTCTTATTTGACCCAATCCTTGAATCTACCAAGACCGAAAATATCAACGAATCAGCTGCTCTTTCCTTCAAAATAAAAATAGCAGTTCAAAATAAGCTAACAGCCGGGGAATAATGCATGGCAGAACAATTACCAGTCAGCTTTAATCGTCATAATGTTATCTTTTTGCTTTTGTGCCTGATGGGACTCGGCTGCATCTATTTCATAGGTGTTTTCCCTCTTCATTCCGAGGCGAACAGGCTACAGGACAAGCTACAAAAACTGGAAATAGCCTCCCAGGAACAGGCGCAGATTCATTCAATGCTGACTCTTGTCGGAAATACAGATATCACTCATGAAAAGAGCATATTACCTAAGGTTCTGCTCACTTCATTGCAGCAAAGCCAAACCGACCTGATACTGCCGGATTTTGAAAAAATTGCTGCCAAGTCTGCAATGAAGGTTATTGACATATCGCCACAGTTAAAAAAAACAGCTGACTTGAATCGCCTGCTGATTTCGGCCAGAGTACAGGGTGATTTTCAATATATTCGCATGTTTCTATACGATCTTCTCAACCTGACCTATGTTTCACAAATTCATACCATTGAGCTCAAGGCTGCAGGCGAACAGCTTGAGTGCTACTTGACCTACTCAGTGAATTTAACATAAGCTATCAAGAGAGATGAAAGTAAAAGAGTTTTCAACAAACAGAGTAGCCATTCATTCAAAAAGGTTTTTCCCCTGTGAAAAAAAATGAAAAAATTCTCATTGCCTTAGTTGCCGTTGCGGGTCTATACGGCCTGATAGACTTTACCCTGCGAGCCACGGTTGCAGATCGTACCATTTCCAAATCGGCCCCGCATTTGAGCCAGCAACTTACAGCAATTTCATCGGAGTTACAGTCAATCTCTACAGATGAAAACGTCACACTTGCCTCACTCACGGCGACCATTACTCAGCCCTGGGGAGCAGATATTTTCCTCAAGCAAGGTCTGCCTGTTACCAAAAAAGCACCTTCTGATGAGCCAGACGTTGATAAAACTGATGAACTGACCGAACAAATCAAAAAGGATGCTCAAAAACTTTCCTACTCCGGTTTTTTAACCATGGGAACCGAAACAATTGCACTAATAGACGGTCTCGACTACCGCGAGAAAGAAACCGTAAATGGGTTCCACATAACCAGCATTACACCGGCGGCTATTGAGTTAAAAAAAAATGGCATAACCTTCACACTTCTGTCAAAAACAGAGAGTCGCTCGGGACTTTACTCAACTGTTAAGGATAACTCAGACACAAAAGCCCAGAATAACTCTGGGGCCACAAACACACCTCCGTCAACTTATTAACAGCGTCTAACAATGGCATATACAATGAACCTAATTCGCTCACTCTCCCTGTACTTTCTTCTGATTATCTCTGCCACGATATCATCCTGCGCTTCGCAGACAGAACCGGTTAACAAAAACCCTTTTTTTGATGATTGGAAAGCCAAAGCCGAAAATTCTCAACCCTACCTGCCTTCAAGGGAGGAATTTGAGCAGACTGCACCGGGAAAACTCCTACAACAGGAGCTAAGCGTAAAGTCGAGGGAAAATGAGGCAAGGAACAAAGAAGAAAAAAAGGTAATCAATCTCCCAAAAGAGCTTATCTCAGTACGTTTTATAGATGATGACCTGGCAACTTCATTAAGAACAATGGCCCGCCTTGCAGACCAGAACATTCTTATAAGTCCAAGTGTAAAAGGTACACTTAATATGCATATCGCCCAAACCCCATGGGATGTCGTTTTCATGGGTATCGTTAACAGTTTTGGCCTTACTGTCAACCAGGAAGAAAATCTGCTTCACATACTCTCACTCGACGACCTCAAACAACAGGTGGAAAGAAAGGCAACACTCCTGGAAGAAGAGCAGGTTTCACAACTAATAACTCAGATTGTGCCCATCGAATTTTCCGCTCCCGAGACGATTTTCCCTTCAGTTGAGCTTCTCCTGTCAAAGAACAAAGAAGGTGTGGCTCGCGGTTCTGTTTCAGTAGATTCCCATTCTCGTTCTCTGGTGGTTCGCGACACAGAAGGAAACATTTCTAAAATCCTAAAACTTATTTACGAGCTTGACAGCCCAACGCCACAAATCCTCATCAAGGCCCATATCGTTGAAGCAACAAAAGACACGGCCAGGGAACTTGGCGTAAAATGGGGCGCCTTATCAACCAATGTACTTAACGACTCAAATATTCAGTTAACTCCAGGGGCTAATGCCAGCTATAGCGGCGGCAATCTATCATACCCGTCAACGAGCGCCACGTCCTTGGATTACGGCATCGATATGGGTGCCAATACAATCAACAGTATCGCTGCCGCCTCAATGGGTCTGATTATCAACGGCAGCGATATCCTGCTCGACGCCCAACTGTCGGCACTGCAAAGTGACGGCAAACTCAATATACTTTCCAGTCCATCTATTGCCACACTTGACAACTCGGAAGCCATTATCGAGTCAGGAAAGGATATCCCCTTTCAAACCACAGTCGATGGCTCCATTATAATAGTCTACAAAGAGGCAACTTTAAAACTTACCGTCACTCCCCACGTGATTTCCGAAAAAATGGTGAAATTGAGTATTGAAGCAAAAAAAGATGAGGTTGACACTGACAATACCGTCAACGGCAATCCCCATATTTTCAAAAAACTCGCAAAGACACAATTGGTAGTCCGCAATGGCGATACGGTTGTTCTCGCTGGTTTGTCCAAAGAAAAACATTCAGATCGTGATACTGGTGTCCCTGGCCTTAAGGACATTCCCTTTCTGGGCCATCTGTTCAAACAGGATTCAAAAAGCAAAGAGTTTGAGGAACTTCTTATTTTTATAACCCCAACAATTCTCTCTCAGCATGCCGGAGTTGAGTAGTTGTGACTTTCATTGAGGTCTTTTTGTGCGTAAACGTTTAGGAGAAATGCTGGTTGATGCCGGCCTGCTCACTACAGAGACATTATCTTCGGCACTCAGTGCCCAGAGAAAATCAGGCCTGCGCCTGGGTGATTTTCTAATTGCTAAGGAAATTATTACCGAAAATCAGATTATCGACCTTTTAAGTGAACAACTCCAGATCAAGAAATTCAACTCAAATGATTTTGAGATCACCCTTGATCTTGCCCGAATAATACCCCACGATATTGCCGAGAAATATTCGCTTGTGCCGCTGGCCAAAGATGACTTTGTGCTCACAGTAACCATGACTGACCCCATGGATCTACAAGCACTCGATCATATCGAGAAACTTTGTGACATCGAAGTTGAACCGATCATCTGTTCCAAATCGCAACTCAATTTACTGACCAACGGCATCTATGGTATTCGTTCCGAAGTAAACGATATTGTAGGTGAAATGGATGACTCCCTAGAAGTTTCAGCTGATGAATCTCTTTCCAAAGAAAACATAGGCGATCTCAGTGATATTGCCGATACCGCTCCCGTTATTCGACTTGTCAACTCCATCCTTCGACAAGCAGTCAGCGAGAAAGCCTCAGACATCCATATCAGCCCGGAAAAAGACTTCGCCCAAGTCCGACTGCGGATAGACGGCAAGCTCCACGAGGTTCCTCCGCCACCGAAATCAACACTTGCAGGTATTGTCTCGCGCATAAAGATACTCGCCAATATGGATATCACCACCACACGTGTCCCTCAAGACGGTCGATTCAATATTCAAGTCGATAACCAGGACGTAAGCATCAGGGTCTCCTCTCTGCCTACTGTCTATGGCGAGAACCTGGTCATGCGTTTACTCTTTATCAGCGCCGGCTCTATTCCCTTGGAAGAGCTTGGTCTGCTTGATAAAGATCTGAAATCACTGCTTCGACTGGCCGCACAGCCCTACGGAATGATCCTAAGTGCCGGCCCGACTGGAAGCGGTAAATCTAGTACACTCTATGCGATTCTTAAAAAAGTTATTTCGCCGGAAATTAACGTTATAACCCTTGAGGATCCGGTAGAATATCGAATGCCGGGCGCACGTCAAGTTCAACTCAATGTGAAGGCCGGGATGACCTTTGCCTCCGGCCTACGCTCAATTTTGCGACAAGACCCCGACACAATAATGGTCGGTGAAATTCGTGACGGAGAGACAGCTATGATTGCCACCCAGGCTGCTCTTACAGGCCACCTTGTTCTAAGCACCCTTCACACCAATGATTCAGCCAGTGCCATTACACGGCTTAACAACATGGGCGTTGAACCTTTCCTGATTTCATCATCGCTTTTAGGTGTTTGCGCACAAAGGCTTATTCGCAAAAACTGTACTCACTGCCAAAAGCCATACGAACCACCCCAAGCCCTTTTAGAATATTGGAATATCACCAAGGCTGAGGCGGCAAACTTCCAAAAAAGCCCTGGCTGTTCCTACTGCATGCAATCAGGGTACAAAGGCCGAATGGGCATTTATGAGATTTTGAGCGTAGATGACACTGTACGTGAGTTGATAATCAAGGGGGCCTCATCAACTGAAATCAGCAAAATTTTGAAAGAAGCCGGGAAGTTGACAGTATTGCGGGACACTGCCCTCATCCGTGTCCTTGAAGGTCATACGACATTTGATGAAGCGGCAAAAACCGTTCTCGTATAAATCACGTTTGTAATTAGTTTATCACTCCACATTATCGAATACAAAAGACCTCTTATGCCCAAATTCAGCTACCAGGCAATTAACCCGCAAGGCGAGAGAGTTACTGGCACATTAGATGCGAGTAATGCCGAGGCGGTGCAGACCATTTTATCAAACCAAGGGAGCATTCCATTAACAGTTAAATCGTTTAAAGAGTCCAGCGTAAGCAGCACAAGCCTTGAAACATTTTTTGCTAAAAAGGTAAAAACCCCAGAGATTATTCTTTTCACAAAACAGCTCAGAACCATGCTACGTTCCGGCATCCCAATTCTAAGCATTTTCTCTATTCTAGCAGATCAATCTGAGAACATTTCCCTAAAAAAAGCCCTCGGTACTATGGAAAAGGAAGTTCACGAAGGTGCCACCATGGCTTCGGTTTTCCGAAAACACCCTGCTATATTCTCAAAACTCTACTGTGGTCTGATTAATGCCGGTGAAATCAGTGGCACAATGCCGGAAATTTTAGACAGGGTGACCTATATTCTTGAGCATGAATATAAGGTGAAACGTGATATCAAAGCAGCACTTGCTTATCCTAAGCTTGTTATTTTAACCCTATTCGGCGCCTTTTTCTTTTTACTAACTTTCGTTATTCCAAAATTCGTTACTGTTTTCAGCAAAGCAGGTCTTGATCTGCCACGATATCATCCTGCGCTTCGCAGACAGAACCGGTTAACAAAAACCCTTTTTTTGATGATTGGAAAGCCAAAGCCGAAAATTCTCAACCCTACCTGCCTTCAAGGGAGGAATTTGAGCAGA
>JADGBM010000067.1 GCA_015231515.1 Desulfobulbaceae bacterium | reverse complement strand
ATACAGACTATTTACTGATTTCCCAGCACCTCAAACCCAACAAACTTGGCAGTATGAAATAAAATCAACCCAACCTACGCGATAATAATCACGAAACAACAACGGGTTATGCCACCCCGGAAAGTTGAGTGATACAGTTTAAAACGTACTTGTTGAAAGGTTGCCTGAATTGTGATAGCCTTAAGTAAGATTACACAAAATCTACAAACTTTCAGGGAGAAGATTCCATGGTATGGTTATTCCCCTCCGTAGTAGCAACGTTCACTGGCACAATAGCCCTTGCTGTCGTTTATTCATATCTCGCGGTAAGCGAAAAACAGTCATGTGTAAAAAAATGGGCTATTGGGTGGTGGCTGTATGCCCTCCGTTATGTTTTCATGATGTTGATGCTGAAAACAGCAAGTCACCCCTTACTGATAATAGCTAACCAATCTGCAACCCTTATAAGTGGTGTCTTTCTCTTATGGGGTACCTATGAGTTTATTGGGCGTAAGATGCCTGGATACTGGTTCATTGTATCCCTTGCTATTCAGTTATGGATTGTAGGCGCCTGTTATGCAAAATTACCATTTCTTCTATTCACAATACCGACTTTTACCTTCCTTGGCGCAATTTATATCTGGACAGGATGTACATTTTTGCGCTCAACCCCGATTAGAGGTTTCGGGGCCTCATTAACAGGATACTCATTCATTCTCTGGGGTATTCATAAAATGAATTACCCATTTCTGCGGCCAGTCACCTGGTTTGCGCCCTGGGGTTACCTTCTTGCCTCAGTCTTTGAAATGTTTGTTGCATTAGGCATTTTGCTTATCTACTTTCAAAATAATAAATCAATCCTTAAAAGTGCTTTGGACGACCTTCAAATTCAGGAGAAACTCCTGAGCCAGTCCCAAAAAATCGCCCACCTTGGGAGTTGGCATTTTGATATAAAAAAGAACATTCTTACCTGGTCTGCTGAGCAATATCGAATATTTGGTCGAACGCCACAGGAGTTCCGGGTAACCTATGAAGCGTTCTTAGATATGATACATCCTGATGACAGATCGATGGTTGATACAACCTATACCAACTGTATAAACAATAACCTGCCCTATGAGTGTATCCATAGAATTATCAGAAGTAATGGCGAGGTCAGAACAGTTCTGGAAAAATCAGAAGATATTATTGACGAAAAAGGGGAAACCGTTCACTCCTTTGGCTTCACGCATGACATAACAGAACGTAAGCAGGTGGAAGACCAACTTGTTCAAGCGAAGCACGAGTGGGAAGAGACTTTTGATACCATGCATGATGCCATAACAATCCACGATAAAGAGTTTAACATCATTCGATGCAACCAGGCGGTTGAAAAAATTTTGGGAGTATCCCAACAAAACCTCCTTAATCAGAAATGTTACCTTTTTTACCACGGAACGAACTGCCCTCGTGAAAAATGTCCTGGGAGAAAAGCTTTTGAAAGCGGAAAACCTTCTGTCGTAGATTTTTTTGAACCTCACCTGAATAAATATGTCGAAGTAAGAGCACTGCCACGATTCGATGAAAACAAACAGGTCATAGGGATAATTCATATTGTAAGAGATATCACTGAACGTAATCAAGCGGTGCAAGAAAAGGCAAATCTTGAAAAGCGTCTCAATCAAGCGCAGAAAATGGAGGCTATTGGAACTCTGGCGGGTGGCATAGCCCATGATTTCAATAATATTCTTGGAGTGGTAATCGGTTATACTGGGATGTTAAAAGATGATGTCCCTCCAGGCTCAAGACACCAAAAAGACCTTGAGAAAGTCTTAAGTGCTGCTAACAGGGCAAAGGATCTGGTTAAACAGATTCTTGCCTTTAGTCGGCAGACTCAAGTTGATCGTCTGCCAATAAAGATACAGCCGCTTATTAAAGAGGGATTAAAGATGCTCAGATCTTCAATTCCAACCACGATAAGCATCACTGAAGATATTGACCCAACTAGTGGAACTGTTTTAGCTGACCCAACCCAGATACATCAGATTTTGATGAATCTTTGCACCAATGCCTATCATGCTATGGAAACTACAGGTGGAGAACTTGCAGTTACCTTAAAAACTACTTTCATCGACGCGGATGATCAAACCATGCTTTTGCATCTCAGTACTGGCGAATACGTTGAACTTACTGTAACCGACACAGGAAGTGGCATAGGGCCGGATGTTATCGAGAAGATATTCGACCCATATTTTACCACCAAGGAAGTTGGCAAAGGCACAGGCATGGGTCTGGCAATCATCCACGGGATACTGAAAGAGTATGGTGGGGCGATTACTGTTGACAGCCAGTTAGGAAAAGGATCGACTTTCCGTGCCTACATTCCGGTAATTGAAAAAGAAGCCTTGCCTGAGATGGAAGAGTCTGAAGATATTCCTACCGGTATTGAACGTATCTTGTTCATTGATGACGAAGAGCTGCTCGCCGAGATGGGCAAGGATATGCTTGACAGGCTGGGGTATAAGGTAACCGTACGCCGTAGTAGTCTTGAAGCATTAACAACATTTCAAAACTCTCCAGAGGAATTTGATCTGATCATAACTGATCAGACCATGCCGGAGATGACTGGTTCTGATCTTGCCTGCCGGATAATGCAGATACGGCCCGGCATACCCATTATTCTCTGCACAGGCTACAGCAATCTTATTGATGAGGCTTCAGCAAAAGCTCTGGGAATAAAAGAGTTTACCCTGAAACCACTCACTAAAGGAGTTATTTTCCGGCTTATCAGGAAGGTGATGGATGCTTCATGCTAACCAAAACTTATAGAAAATTGGTGAAATTTTGATTGGAGCACTGGTTGTTGATGATGATTTACTATTCCGCCTTGCACTTATGGTTTAGCCCGCAGCAACAACTCGGGTTTAACACGGTATAGAAAAGAGATGGTAAAAGCCGAGATAACGCCTTCGACTATGAAAACAGGAATGTGCGCCAATAAGGAAAATTTAGCGACAGCAAAAAAATCCTCACCCGCAGTTGCCAACAGTCCAGCAAGAAGAACTGCTGAAAAGACTGTGCCGAGAGTCGCAAATACGCCACCGGCTATACAAATGGATCGTTGTGTCGTACCCCTAAACCGTTGAAACAGCACCCCACAAATAATTGCCGGGATACCCATCATGAGCGCATTTGCACCAAGCGAAGTTACCCCCCCGAACTGAAACAAAATACATTGTAAAATAAGCCCGACGAATATCGATACAAACGAAACGGAACCTAACAGGACGCCAACAATACCGGGAAGCAGCAAATGGACACTCGTTGGACCAAGAGGAATATGAATCAGTGAGGCCACGAAAAAAGATGATGTCACCACTGCAACTTTGGGCAGTTCGGCAGAAGCAACCTTTTTGGAACTCCAGGCTGAAAGTCCAAGCGTCACAAGGTATGAGCCGATAATAATGCTTGGTGAAAGAACTCCGTCCGATACGTGCAATTATACCCTCAGTCGTTACTATTTTTTTGGGACATGAGGTATGCCGTTATCCCGAACAGACCAAATATAATACAAATTCCAACTACTATCTTTGACAACTTTGGCTTTGAATAGGCCTGATCACTCAACGTTGTTTGATTTTTTGTTTGACCATTAAAAACTATCGACGTGCTGTGCCCCATGTGCGACTGAAGGGTAAGTTGCAAATCTCCAACTCCTTGATAGGGGAATTGAAACATACCATGAAGATCGGTTTTACCGGTTAGAATTACAACGCCTTCGTTAGTTAAAACTTTTATACTACCATCAGCTACAGGCCTTCCGTCTTCATAAAAACTCTCACAGAAAATACTATTTTTTTCCTGATAGGCAATAAAAGTAATTTTATGGGCAAAGGCAACTGCGGGGCATAATAGAAACACTAAACAGATACATCGTGCTGCTGTTTTACCCCACGTACCAACTTCCGTCAGTTGAATTCCAGAATACCCCATTATCTAGGCTGGTTTTCAGCCATTCACAGTCATCGCATCGTAAAAATCAGTAATCTTCTCCTTGTGCTCAGATTCCATGTGGGCCATTGCAGCACGAGGATGCTGGTTCATGGTTCCAGAAATCATGTACGGCACGGAATAGCCCCAATCGATCTTCTTAGACCATGGCAGAATCTCCTGCTCAATGCATTGGATGATTGGCCTGGTTCTAAATTTAGGGTTTTTCAAGAAAGATAAGAGAACTTCAAGCGGGCAGTTTCCAGCCCCGCGGCCAATTCCATACAATGTTGCGTCAAGGAAATTAACGCCATTGATAATTGATGATATGGTATTGGCAAAAGCAAGCTGCTGGTTGTTGTGAGCATGAATCCCAATAATTTTATTGGGAAGTCGTTCCTTATATTTGGCAACAAGTGAATCAATATCCTCGGAATAAAAAGCCCCAAAAGAATCAACCAGATAAATAATCGGCACCTTGCTTTTTTCAAGATCCTCAAGCGCCTCATTTAACTCTCTTAACCCCACAGTTGACACCGCCATCAGGTTAATTGTGGTTTCGTATCCTTTATCGATACAATGGTGAGCCAAATCTATGGCAGCATCAATTTGATGAACATAGCAGGCCACACGAATCATATCCAGCGAGCTTTCGGTGCGTGGAGGGATATCATGATAGTCAATTCTGCCAATATCAGCCATGACAGACAGTTTAATTGTCTTCTCGCCATCGCCAACAATTTTTTTAAGATCCTTTTCATGGCAGAAGCGCCAAGGGCCATATTCTTTAGCGTCAAAGGCTCCTGCTGAACTTAAATAGCCAATTTCCATATAGTCAACGCCGGCATCTGAAAGCGCCGTATAGACATGCTTGACAAATTCTGTATCAAACTGCCATTTATTCATGAGTCCGCCATCACGCACGGTACAATCAATCACCTTTATTTCTGGTCTGTACATTTTTTCTCCTGCATCTAAATGAATTATATATGTGAAACATTCCCAATAAAATTTTTTACGTTTTTGGTCAACTTCTTTATGTTTTTTTCTCTTAATGCTTCCAGGCCAAAGAGCTCAGAAGATACACCGACAGCCTTTGCGCCTGCATCAAAATATTTCACAACCGTCTCAAGAGTTACACCACCAACAGCTACCAGGGGTATCTGATCAAAGGGACCTCGCAAACTCTTGATATAATCCGCGCCCCCCATTGCATTGCATGGAAAGACCTTAACCATGGTAGCGCCGGCACTCCAGGCTGTAAAAACTTCAGTTGGTGTCAAGGCCCCGACAACTATCGGCACCTTCTGAGCAACTGCATACTCAATTACCTTTGAATGAACAAAACAACTCATACTATGCTCCGAAGTTCGTAGACTGCATCGCCATTATCTCATGGCTGCAATGATTCTTATAGGTAAAATCAAGCTGATTAAGCGATTCAAGATGCGAATCAGCCAGGAACTCAGTGGTCGAATAGTTTCGAATAACCTTGCCCTGATGCATAACAACAGTCCGCGCAGTTAATTCTCTGAGAAAAAACAGGTCGTGGGTGACCAGAAGTAGCGTAACGGGCAGCCTTTTTAAAATTTCGAGCAAAATCTCTTCACCGTGTGGATCCAGACCTGCCGTCGGTTCATCAAGAATCAAAACTTGCGGGTTCATACTAAGAACTGCGGCTATAGCTAGACGTTTACGTTCACCTCCGCTCATATTGAGAGGAACACGTTTATCGTAACCGACCAGCTTAACCATCTCTAGAGCAGCAGTAACACGACTATCAATTTCATCAACCGAACAGCCTAACTGCCGAGGGCCAAAGGCTATTTCATCCCAGCAGGATGAGCAGAAAAGCTGATCAGCGGAGTCTTGAAAGACCATCCCAATATTTCCCCATAATCCCTTTCTACCCCTGGGAGTCACAGGAACACCTTGATACGAATAAGAACCAACACCACTTATAGTGCCAAGCAAAACGCAGGCAAGTGTTGACTTCCCGGCACCATTTTCACCGATAAGAGCTACTTTATCACCTTCGGAAACAGTTATATTGACGCCATCCAATCCGCTAGTTCCGTCTGGATATCTATAGCTATAATCAGTTAACTCTATGACTGCGTTCGCAGTAGATTCTGAGCCGGCGCCCTGCGGCAGCGCCTGGTTGCCCCCGTGGTCATGACGGTGACCAGCATGACCACCACAGCATTGAAATCTAAATGAAAAATCAAGCCCGTGCTCACGCAGAGAGGCTTTATGCGTTAGCAAATCATTAAAGGCATAATCATGATGAATTTTTCCGACAGACATAACCACCGCACGATCACACAGACCATAAAGGAATATAAGATCATGATTTATGCAGATCAGGGTGCCTTGATATCGACTTAACTGATCTTTGAATATCTGTTCGTGTTTCGGATCCAGATTCGCCGTAGGTTCATCAAGGATAAGTATTGCCGGTTCCATGGCCATAACAGCTGCAAAGGCCGCTCGTTTCTTCTGGCCATAACTCAATAGATGCGCCGGTTTAAAGAGATAGGCCTCAAGCTCTGCAGCTTTAGCTGCCGCACGCACCCTCTGGTCGACAAGATTTTCGGGCAAGCCCTGGTTCATCGGACCAAAGGCAATATCTTCATAGAGGGTTGAGCAGAAAAGATGATCGTCTGGATCCTGAAATAGAACACCAACCTCAAGTCGAATGGCATCAATCTGATGCTTTAGATTGTTACCCTTATAAGAAATTTTGCCACCTGAAGGCATATGGATGCCATTTAGATGTTTGGCAAGGGTTGTTTTCCCAGAACCATTCTGACCAAGCAGGGCAATCCGATCACCATGATAAATTTTCAAAGTGACTCCATCAAGAGCCGGTTTACCGTCTGGGTAACTGAATGAAAGGTTATCCAGAGAAAACAATGGCAGTCGATTTCGGGGTAATTTGCTTTGAGATGTTAGTAGATGCATATAAATTCGATTTAACAAAGAATCAGTAAACAAAACTATCGAAAAACAGTAAAACACCTGCCAACATCAAACAGCAAATAGATTTATGCCAATCATTACGTTTTGCCGAAAACTGAGTGTATGTTGGAAAAACTCCGCAGTAACCACGACTCAACATTGCATCGTACACCCGCTGAGTCCGATCAAAAGAACGAACAATAAGCATACCGAGAAGATTTCCGAGAGAACGTAAGGTTTCCAAGTCGGTTCGCTTACGAAACCCTCTGACCTTCATCCCGCGATACATACGCCTCATCTCTTGGAGAAAAACATGTATATATCGGTGCGACAACAGTATCATTTGACAGATTACCACCGGCATACCGAGTCGTGAAATTGCCAAAAGCGTCACAGGAAATGGCGATGTGGAAAACAACGGTTCCATCAATAGGGCAATGGCTGAAGCTTTTAGTATTATAATAGACGCCTTCAGAAAACCACTTGAATGAAATGGCAAACTTTCGATCCCGCCAATCACAAATAGTTTTTCTCCCTCAATGCCTTTAACGGTAAACGGCAAAATCAGGAGAAACATAACCAGAAAACCCGACATCGCCTTAAGACGATTTAAGGAGCGTTGCCATGGAATACCTGCAATCAGCAGAGCTATTACCGAAATAACAACTGCTGCCAGGCATATCGGGACAGTACCCAGAGATGACACCACAAAAATATAGACCATCAGTGAGAATATTTTTAATCGAGCATCCCATAAATGAAACAAAGAGTCGCCTTGAGCATATTTATCAATACTCGGCACGCTCCAATCCGCCTTCTGGCCTGAACTATCGTCTGTATACGGTTTTTTAGACAGAATAAAGTAAGAAACTACTGCCATTAAGACAGCGAAAGGAACAATAAGTTCCATAAATGAAAGATGAACTATTTGATAATGCTGCATGTTGTGGGAAAGATTGACTTACAAGGAAGAGTTACTGGAGGGAACTTCAGCTTTCTTTTTAATATCAGCAAGAACCTCAGTAATTTTCTCAAGCCAATGGGTAGACTCTTCACCTTGATCGAATTGAACTTTTTTCAGCAGGTTAACAAAAATCTGTTCCGCCTCAGGTATTTTTCCAGTGTCTTTATAAAGAGTACCAAGAAGATATGACAGTTCGATATTTTCAGAATACCTTTTCTGGAGTCCAAGAAACGTATTTTCAGCCTCCAGCCACTTTTCCTCATGCATTAAAATCTGCCCCAAACCAATTTGAGCTTGCAAATCATTCGGCTCTTCAGCAAGGACTATCAGGAACTCATCCTTCGCTTCCTTGAATTTTTTCAGGCGCAACAAAACGTTTCCGAGTTTATTGCGGACATCATGCTTTAGGGGCTCGAACTCAAGTAAAATCCGGTACTCCATCTCCGCTACGGAGTCGGGCATTCCACCGTGCTCAATATGGGACAAGGCCTTAGTGGTCGTGAGAGACGTTATGGCTAATAGTATTAAGAGAATAGACTTTAACATACAGTAAAACCCTTTAAGAATTTAAAAGCTCAAGGAATGTAGTTATTAACACGGATTCGCGCAAATCAAAAGCCTACTTTTAACCATCTTGATCAACAAGACAGGCTGAATTTCAATTAGAGGTGAATCAATCTCCACAGTGTGACAAATCTCTCTTTAATAACGAAATTGACTCAATATGATGGGTTTGAGGAAACATGTCTACGGCACGGCATTTTTTAATTGAATAGCCAATTTTTGAGAGATGGGCTAAATCCCTGGCCAACGTAGCAGGATCACATGAGATGTAAATAATGTACTCAGCTCCTAGGGCTGGCAAATATTGGGTAATATTTTTACAACCCTGCCTGGGAGGATCAAGCAGTATCAGCTCAAATTTTTCAGAATCCTTTGCGAGCTTCTTGATAGCACTAAAGGCATCGCTGCGCGCAAACGAACAACTTATGATGTTGTTCCGGTCGGCGTTTAGCTGACCGCTTCGAATAGCGGCTCGTTGAACGTCGGTTGCCATTACCTCAAGACCCAATTGTGCCAGGGGTAATGAAAAATTTCCCATTCCGGAAAACAGATCTAAGACCCTTCCATGTACACTACACTCTCGCACCCAATCCAGTAAAAGGCTAACAAGCCGCTGGTTCTGCTCCAAATTAACCTGACAAAAACCGCCAGGTTCAATGCTAAATTTTAGTTTTTCACTCTGAGATGCACCTTCAAGCAAAAACTCAATTGTTTGAGCGGACAGGGTATCGCCATTAGCACCCGATAGATATGGACCATTTAACGAAAAGCCCTCAACTGCGATCCATACCGATTTAACCAGAGCAATCTCATCAGCAATTTTTTTAGCCGATGCGATGTCTGTCGCTCGTGGTTTTCGCGCGAGATGGACGATGATGATAACCTTGCCATCCAGAGGACTGTAGTTAAGTTCCACAGCGACGGCGTTTTCAATCAAACTACGATGAGCGCACTCTTTTAACGATGATAAGACAGAATTAATTTCAGCTACTGCCAGCAGACACGAATCAATATCGACCACATCATGACTGCCTTTTTTATAGAAACCAAGCTCACCGTACCTATCTCGTTGCAGCCTGATTCTTTGCCGATAATAAAATTCATTAACAGAGCTAAGTACAGGCTCAATTTGAATGGCAGAAAAGAGCTCTGCCCCAAGCGCTCGTTCTACCGTGTCTGTAAAGCAGTTATTTTTAACTGCAAGTTGGGAGGTATAGGAGAAATGCTGCAGATCGCACCCGCCGCAGTCAGCGTAATACTTGCACGGTGGCACAATCCGATGGGGAGATGATTCAACAACTTCAAGCAATTTTGCCTGTGCGTACTGCTTCTTTTTGGAAGAGAGTTCAATTGTAACTGTTTCACCTGGAAGAACAGAGTCAACCAACACCACAAGTCCGTCCGGCAGTCGCGCAAGCCCCTGACCGCCAAGCACAATTTTTTCAATTTCAACACTATGTCTTTCTTTTTTCACATTTTATCAGTTACTGAATACACTTATTTCGTACAAAATTCAGTCAGCACTCCATATGATGATTTTGGGTGGAGGAAGGCAACTTTTTTGCCACCGGCTCCAACAACTGGCTCCTCGTGAATCAGTTTAACTCCAGCCTGTTTGGCTTGTTCTAACTGCAGCTTGATATCGTCACAGGCATAGGCAATATGATGAACACCCTCTCCATTTTTTTCAATAAATTTAGCAACAGGACTGTCCTGATCCGTTGCTTCAAGCAGCTCGATATGCGTATCGCCAATTGAAAAAAAAGCCGTTTTTACTTTCTGAGAATCAACTGTTTCAATTTTTTCACAGACAAGCCCCAGGGCATCTTCGTAAAATTTGCGGGCTGCATCAATAGATTTTACGGCAATGCCGATGTGATCGATCTTTTTAACCATTACAGCTTCCCTTCCACTATTCATTTAACAAAGGTAATGAGCACATCGCCTGATTCAACTGCCTGCCCAGAGCTGGTTTTCACCTCATCAACCTGACCATCGCAAGGCGATGCAACGCCACTTTCCATCTTCATGGACTCAATAATAACCAGATCCTGCCCCCGAAAAACTTGATCACCAGGCTTAACAGTAACATCAACAATCAAACCAGGCATTGGAGCTCTGAGGATATTATCCTTCACAGACTTTCTTTCCAGTGGCATATAGCTGGAGAGTTCCCATTCCCTTGGCGTATACACTTCAAAATTACGGGAAATCCCGCAAAATGAACTCCAGATAAAGTTTTCCTTATACTGTAGACGAAAATACTCGATCGTATCATTGATTGTTAGCTTAAGACGACGACGGAAGAACTCAAATGAAGGAGTGACAACGTGATAGGAGTTACTGTTAACCTCAACTTCCCACTGTTTTGAATCAATATTGCCCTTGAGTTTGATGGTAAAGACATTCTTAAGCCCCTTTACAACGTAGTGAATCCATCCATCTTTACGATGCTCTGGCCCAACCTTGGAGATCATCGGCCTAAGGGAGACCCTAACCAGGTTTTTACGATTATGATAAACAAGGGTGGCGGCAATTACCATTTTCTCTAATTGATCCATAGGAGGATCAATTTTCATTGTTCCCTGATCAAAATGGTCTTCAATAAAATGAGTGGTTAAATCACCTTTAATAAAGGCCGGGTGGTTTAAGATTGCATTTGAAAAATCAACATTAGTAATGACGCCTTCAAGGTGAAATCCATTAAGAGCGCTTATTAAACGCCGACGTGCCTCTTCCCGATCTTTGCCATAACTGATCACCTTGGCAAGCATGGAATCATAATAGACACTGACATTACTCCCGGCGCTAATCCCTGAGTCAAGTCGCACGCCTTCTCCGCGTGGTTCGGAATAGCGGGTTATCAAACCAGTTGAAGGCAGAAAGTTCCTTTCCGGGTCTTCAGCACAAATCCGTGCTTCAAAGGCCCATCCATTTAAAACAATCTCATCCTGGGTAAAGGCAAGTGCTTGGCCGGAGGCAACTTCAAGTTGAATTTCCACCAGGTCTTTGCCGGTTATAAGTTCGGTCACAGGATGCTCAACCTGCAACCTGGTATTCATCTCTAAAAAGAAAAAATCACCGTGTGCGTCAAGAATAAACTCAACCGTACCCGCATTAACATACCCCGCTTCTTTTGACAAAGAACAGGCCAGTTCACCGATCCGCTTTCGCATTTCGGGGGTTAAGGCAATTGACGGTGCTTCTTCAATCACTTTCTGATAACGCCGCTGAATAGAGCATTCTCGTTCGCCAAGATAGACAACGTTACCATGGGAATCAGCCATGATCTGAATCTCAATATGACGAGGATTCTCAACAAAACGTTCAACAAAAAGCTTATCATCAGCAAAAGCCTTACGGGTTTCCTCCTGACCAGCCTTGAAAGCAGCTGCCAGTTCGTCTTTGGCATGAACTATTCGCATTCCGCGCCCACCACCTCCGGCGGCAGGTTTAAGCAGGATAGGGTACCCTATCCTGTCAGCGATGGCCTCCAGATCAGCAGGGTCGGAAACAGGCTCATTGTGTCCTGGCACAACCGGAACACCGGCTTTAATGGCAACTGCTTTTGCCTCAATCTTATCACCAAGTTTCTCAATAACCTTTGGAGGTGGACCAATAAAAACCAGCCCGGCATCGATAACCATCTGGGCAAACTGAGCATTTTCAGACAAGAAGCCATACCCCGGATGAATAGCCTGGCAGTTAAGCTTTAAGGCCTGCTCAATAATTTTATCTTTTAGCAGATAGGACTGTTCTGACGGTGCCGGACCAAGATATACTGCCTCATCAGCTTCACGAACGTGCAGTGACCTCGAATCAATATCTGAAAAGACAGCAACGGTTTTAACACCAAGTCGTTTACAGGTTTGAATTACTCGA
The DNA here is from genome assembly GCA_015231515.1 of Desulfobulbaceae bacterium. Classification (NCBI taxonomy): domain Bacteria; kingdom Pseudomonadati; phylum Thermodesulfobacteriota; class Desulfobulbia; order Desulfobulbales; family Desulfobulbaceae; species Desulfobulbaceae bacterium. The sequence goes on along the minus strand of JADGBM010000067.1, from coordinate 5,616 downwards.
ACAGCAATTTCACCTCGGTTAGCAATAAGTATTTTATCAAACATAGGAAAACTCACAGTGGGATATTGCCGTGCTTGCGGCTTGGATTTTGAGTAGATTTATTCTCAAGAAATTGCAGACTGCGGATCAGACGTGTTCTTGTAGAACTTGGCGTTATTACGTCATCAATGTACCCTTTCTGGGCAGCCAAAAAGGGATTGGCAAACACTTTTCTGTACTCTTCAGATTTTTGTTCCAGGAGTGCGGCAGGATCAGCAGCGGCATCAATCTCTTTCTTGTAGATAATTTCTGAAGCGCCCTTCGGCCCTAAAACGGCGATCTCTGCAGATGGCCAGGCATAGTTGATATCACAGCGAATATGCTTGGAGTTCATTACCACGTAAGCACCGCCGTAGGCCTTACGTAAAATCACGGTAATTCGCGGCACAGTTGCCTCAACAAAGGCGTAAAGGAGCTTGGCGCCATGTCGGATTATACCGCCATGTTCCTGCTCAGGACCTGGCATAAATCCCGGCACATCAACCAAGGTCACTATGGGGATATTAAAAGAGTCACAAAACCTTACAAAGCGGGCCGCCTTTGACGAGGCATTAACATCAAGAACCCCGGCAAGAACAGCCGGCTGATTGGCAATAAGACCGATGGTCTGTCCACCTAAACGGCCAAAACCAACAATAATATTTTTGGCAAAATGGGGCTGGATCTCTAAAAATTCTGCACCGTCAAGAATTGAGGTAATCAGAATTTTCATATCATAACTTTGATGTGGATTGGCTGGAATCAGATAATCCAGAGCCGGGTCAACTCGATCAAGAGGATCTCTTAGATCAAGAATAGGCGCTGTCTGGGTGTTATTGGACGGCAGGTAGTTTATTAATCGACGAACTTCGCGCAGACATAATATATCGTTTGGCAAGGCAAAATGGGCAACACCGCTTTTTTCATTATGCACAGTGGCGCCACCAAGATCCTCGGCACTGATATCCTGATGGGTTACAGTCTTGACGACGTTAGGCCCGGTGACAAACATAAATGACGAACTTTCAACCATGAAGGTAAAGTCTGTCATGGCCGGGCTGTAGACCGCGCCGCCAGCACAGGGCCCCATAATACAGGAGATCTGTGGCACAACACCACTTGCCAGCACATTACGGCTGAATATCTCACCATAGGCTGCCAAGGAATCAACACCTTCCTGAATACGAGCGCCACCGGAATCGTTTAAACCGATAATGGGCGCCCCGACACGTACTGCGTGATCCATAATTTTACAGATCTTGGCGGAATGCGCTTCACCAAGTGAGCCGCCAAGAATAGTAAAATCCTGTGAAAAAACGCAAACCTCACGACCGTCGATTGTACCATGACCGGTTATAACACCATCGCCTGGATATTCAGCCTCACCACAGGCGCCTTGACCTGTTTTCAGGATATCAAACTCCTCGAAAGAGCCCTGATCGAGCAAAAGATCAATTCGTTCACGTGCAGTCAGCTTATGTTTTTTGTGCTGGACCTCAATCCGTTTTGCACCACCACCCTGAAGGGCTTTGTCCTTCATGATGCCTAATGTTGTCAGATTATCATTTTCCCGCCATTCCACAATGACACTCCTTAAAGCCGACTTTATCGGCAGTTAAAAATTAAAAAGGTTGCGATCACCCTCTATATTCCCCAAAAACTTTCCGTAACACCCCGCAAATCTCTCCAAGGGAGGCATACTCGCGAACAGCATCAAGAATATGCGGCATAAGGTTTTCTTCTCCTTCTGCTGCTATTTTTAAACCCGCCAATGACGACGCCACTTTTTTGTTATCCCGGTTGGACCTTATATGCTGCAGACTTTTGACCTGGGTGTCGCCAACAGAGGGATCAACTTTCAGCAAGGCCGGTTTTGCGGTTTCCTCAACCTGAAATTGGTTTAAGCCAACAATAATCCGTTCATTTTTTTCAATCTCCTGCTGATACTCATAGGCAGAATTTTCAATCTGACGCTGAATAAAACCTTTCTCAATGCAGGCAACAACTCCCCCACCCTGCTCGATTTTAGCCATAAGCTCCAAGGCATCCCGTTCAATTGTATCGGTGAGGCTTTCAATATAATAGGAACCTGCCAACGGGTCGACAGTACTGGCAACGCCGGATTCATGGGCAATGACCTGTTGGGTGCGCAGCGCTGTCCGCACGCTCTCCTCGGTGGGCAGTGAAAGGGCCTCGTCTTTTGAGTTGGTGTGAAGTGACTGTGTGCCGCCAAGTACAGCAGCTAAGGCCTGGATTGTGACGCGAACGATATTATTATCAATCTGTTGGGCGGTAAGCGTGTTACCGGCAGTTTGCGTATGAAAGCGCATCATCATGCTGGCTGGATTTTTGGCGGAAAATTTTTCTTTCATTATTCTAGCCCAAATTCGGCGGGCCGCTCTGAATTTAGCAACTTCTTCAAGCAGATCAGACGAGGCATTAAAGAAAAAAGCTAAACGACGGGCAAAGGAGTCAACCTCAAGTCCAGCATCCAAGGCTGCCTGAACATAGGTTACCGCATTGGCCAGGGTAAAGGCGACCTCCTGGGTGGCCGTTGAACCGGCCTCACGAATATGATACCCGGAGATTGATATGGTATTAAATGAGGGCAGTTTCTCACTACACCATTTAAAAATATCCGTGATAATCCGCACACTTGGTTCCGGTGGGAATATATAGGTTCCCCTTGCGACATACTCTTTCAATATATCATTTTGAATTGTACCGTTGAGCTTCCGGGAGTCTACACCCTGTTTTTCTGCAACTGCAACATACATTGCCAGAAGAACAGCAGCAGGCGAATTGATGGTCATGGAGGTGGAAACCTTGTCCAGAGGTATCTGGTCGAAAAGCATCTCCATATCGGCCAAGGTATCAATGGCGACACCAACCTTGCCGACCTCACCATAACTTAACTCATGATCAGAGTCGTATCCAATCTGAGTCGGAAGATCAAAGGCCACTGAAAGTCCAGTCGTGCCTTGGTCGAGTAGATACCGATATCGTTTATTCGATTCAGACGCAGTTGAAAAACCGGCATACTGACGCATCGTCCAAAATCGTCCGCGGTACATGGTCGGTTGCACACCACGAGTATAGGGATAGCGTCCTGGAAAACCGATATTTTCGACATAGGTATCATCAATCTGGGAAGGTACGGCAACTCGTACAACCTCATTGCCGCCATGATTCGTAAATATGTCTTTTCGTTCAGGAAAGCGTTTGAGACTACTGGCAAGTTCATTTTCCTGCCATGCTGTATACTCTTTATGGTTGGTCATAATTTTCTCACAAGCTGCTGGGCATACTGTCGGGGGTCTCCCGTCACAGGATAGTTTCCCCGGATAATTTCTGATTCAAGCTCAGGTTTTATAAGCTCAAGGCTCCAATCAAGTACTTGTTTATTAAATTTATCACGTCTTTGCCGATCTTTCCGGCCGCTTTGACAAAGATGCGCTTCTAAGGCATCAACTGCGCTAACCAGTTCAGCAACCCCCTTGCCCTCTGGGGCAATAGTTGCGTAAACCCGATCAACTACCGAGGTATCTGCAACACCGCGGTCACGAAATACCTGCTCCATTTCCATGATCAGAGTATCAGATCCAGGCAGATCAGCCTTGTTGACAGCTACAAAATCAGCGACTTCCAGAATTCCCGCCTTCATTGCCTGAATATCATCGCCAAGTCCGGGAGCTAAGACCATTATCGTTTGATCGGCAAGACCGATAACATCGATTTCGGACTGCCCGACACCAACAGTTTCAATAAGAACAATCTCACAACCGGAACTTGCCATTATCCGAACCGCCGCACCTGTTGCATTGCAAATTCCGCCAAGACGGCCCCGGGTTGCCATTGATCGCATGACAACATCAACATCGGTGGCATGCTTCATCATGCGAATGCGGTCACCTAATATCGCACCACCTGTAAGTGGCGAGGAAGGATCAACTGCGATGACACCAACTCGCTTATTTTCGCTGCGGAAATAACTGATCAAGGAATCGGTTAAAGTCGATTTACCGGCACCAGGGGGGCCGGTAATTCCCAAAACAATATATGCTGACGAATCGGTGTTAAGACCTGCTAAAATTTCAGCCGCACAGGTATCACCGTTTTCAACTAATGAGATTGCCCTGGCAATAGCACGTGGACTTCTACGATCAATCCCGGCCAGAATATCAGCAGTGCGATCCATAAAATTACTTACCGCAGGACTCACAGGCATTTCGGAACGCTGCGATGATAACATCCACTGAGGTTCCGGGTGTAAAAAGCGATACAATCCCGGCCTCTTTTAAAAGCGCAATATCCTCTTGCGGAATTACTCCGCCGCCAAGTACAGGGATATCTCCCGCACCAAGTTTCTTAAGCTCGTCAATAACAGCAGGAAACAAGTTCATATGAGCACCAGAAAGTGATGACAGGCCAATGGCCGAAACATCTTCCTGCACCGCTGCAGCTGCAATCTCGGCCGGCGTTCTGCGAATGCCGGTATATATGACTTCAAAACCTTCATCACGCAAGGCCCGAGCAATATACTTTGCTCCACGGTCATGACCATCTAAACCGGGTTTGGCAACAAGAACTCTGTATATTTTATCTTTTCTTGTCATAACTTTTAATCCTCAAATATTCCTAAAGACACCAAGACAAAAAGCCCCGAGGGAACCAAGATTTTCACAGACGTTAATCCCACTTGCCTTCATGGCCTCAATCTTGGCCTCGGCAGTGCCGCTTCCACCACTGACGATTGCACCGGCGTGGCCCATACGTCTTCCTGGTGGCGCCGTCAACCCGGCAATAAATCCGACCACTGGTTTGGATACATGCTCAGCTATAAATCGGCAAGCCTCTTCCTCGGCCGTACCGCCAATCTCGCCAACCATAACAACTCCTTTTGTTTCCGGATCGTTCTCAAAGGCCTCTAAACAATCTATAAAATTTGTGCCATTTACTGGATCCCCGCCAATACCGACGCAGGTGGTCTGGCCAATACCTTGCTGGGTCAATTGATTAACAACCTCATAGGTTAGGGTGCCGGAACGGGAGACAACTCCGATAGGACCACCGCTTTTGTGAATTTTGCCGGGCATGATGCCAACTTTACACTGGCCAGGTGTTATAATGCCTGGGCAGTTCGGGCCAATAAGCCGACTGCGCTTAGCCTTAAGCATATGTTTCACTTTCAGCATATCAAGCTGAGGGATGCCCTCGGTTATAGCAACTATAAGGTCAAGTTCGGCATCAACAGCTTCCAGTATTGCATCTGCTGCAAAGGCCGGGGGGACAAAAATAAGGGAACAGTTTGCTGAAGTGGCCTCTTTTGCCTCCTCAACAGTATTAAAAACAGGTACAGTACCTACAAACTGACCACCTTTACCGGGGGTAACCCCAGCAACCACCTGAGTACCATATTCAATGCACTGCGTGGCGTGGAACTGACCTTCCTTACCGGTTATACCCTGGACAACCACCCTGGTCTGACTGCCGACAAAAATGCTCAACTGACACCTCCGCTAACAATATGTGATACTTTTTGGGCGGCGTCATGCAGATCTGTTGCGGTAATTATGTTCAACCCGCTGTCAGCCAGAA
>JADGBM010000066.1:17330-17990 GCA_015231515.1 Desulfobulbaceae bacterium | reverse complement strand
GCCGAAGCGACGCTCAGCACATTTGCCGAAGTCTGCTCAGAGGCGGCCGCAGCAGATGCGGCTTGCTGGTGGGTTTTGTCGGCTGTTTCATTCATCTCTTTGGCGGATATTTGCAGTTCAGACGCCGCGGTGGTGATAGCGTTAATAACCATGCCGATGCTCGACTCAAATGAGCCTGCCATTTTCTCTATCATCTCTTCTTGTTCTCTTTTACTCCGCAGTTTTGCCGCTTTCTGTTCTTCTTCCAATAGATTTTTTTCTATGGCATTTTGTTGGAAAATTTTCACCGCTCGTGCCATCTTACCGATTTCATCTGTCTGTTCTTGGGCCGGTATGTGAACATCAAGATTACCGCTGGCAAGATTTACCATGGCGGCGGTCATACTGCTGACAGGTTTAGTGATTGAGTTAGCAAGAAAAACAATAAAGAGACTGACAATAACCAGAAAAATCACAATGCCGATTATCAGCATGAAACGCTGATAATCGATGGTTTTCTGTAGATCGGTCAAATCATACGTGAGAGTAACAACCCCGCCTTGTTCACCTATATTCCAACTGGGGTGACACCTGAGACAGTCTCCTGATATGATTTCGGGGGTGTAAATCTTAACGGTGTTGTCAGAAATGACCCGAAGCGGCTTTAGGAATGAAGAAAAA
>JADGBM010000066.1:0-17313 GCA_015231515.1 Desulfobulbaceae bacterium | reverse complement strand
CAGCAGGCAAAAGGGCCGGAACGGCACCAATCTCAGATGACGAGAGATTGATTTTACCCTCTTTACTATAGAGGGAAACATCAAGAACTCCCTTAACTTGCAGCTGCGAAGCCAGCAGTTTTTTGAAAGTTTTCATCTGGCCTCTTTCTAAAGAACCTTTAACTCCTTCCTGTAGAGACCTCGACAAGGTGTCAACGGAATCAAGATAGGTGGCGGTCATCTGGTTTTCTACAAAATTGTTCATCAAATGTCCTCCGACTGCCAAAGAACAGACAAGAACAGAAAGTATGGAAAACAGTATCTTTAAATTGAATGGTAGATTTGCAAAACTCTTTTTGCTCATGGAACTGACCCCTTATCAGGTTAATTAAGAGTATAACTTTGAGGCATCTATTTTCGGTAGAAAGGCAAGTTTTTATTCCTTGCAAAAAGCGGCGAAGCACAACCGATGCACGGCGCATTGGCATCTATGCACCAAGTCTGGCTGTCGTTCCACCATCTGGTTGAGCAATCGGCCAAGGTGTTAGGGCCAAGACAACCGAGTTTAAATAGACAGCCTTTGTCGCCAAATTTTTGGGCAAAAATCTCCTCCTGAAAATCATGGTATCGAGGACAGGTTTCATGGACTGTTCGACTAAAAAATAAAGATGGCTTCCCGTCTTTAAGCTCCGGCAGGCCAACTTTGACCAGATGAATAATTGTCTGCCATACCCAGTCCGGATGCACAGAACAGCCCGGAATATCAATGAGCAGAACCTCCTTGTTCAGCCTTTTGTAAAACTCCCTCAGCCCAATCGCCCCGGTGGGGTTGCCTTCGGCAGCTGGGATTCCGCCATAGGTAGCACAGGTACCTATGGCAATAGCTCCAGCCATGGTCGAAGCGGCTTTTTCGATATAATCGGCAAAGGGTTTATCGCCAATAACACAGGCATCAGGCATGTCATAGGGCACAGCCCCTTCCACGGCCAGAAAATATTCACCCGCTTGACCACTTATGTACTGGTCGATGAGATCGAGGGCCTGCTTTCCAGATGTTGCAGAGAGGTCGGTGTGAAATGCAAGTTTAGAATAATCTGTAATCAGGGTCAGCGGTGACGGTGAAGCTGCCTGTAGCAGCGAAATAGAACAACCGGTACAGGATTGACCCTGGAGATATACAAGCTTGGGTACCCGATCGGGGGTTATCTTCTTTAGAGCTGCTAAAACAGGTTCAGGAAGATTAGAAAGCCCGAAAGCGGCACTCATAGTTGCGGCCATTTTCATTAATTGCCGTCTATCTATCATTGGTTGCTCCCTTGTCCATAATTTTTGTTAGTATTGACAATGTTCGGCATCAGTGAACAGCACAGGCTAGACAGGGATCGAAAGAGTGAATAATCCTGTTAGCTTCTATTTGCTCCCCAGGTGTTTCAACTTTGGTGCCAATCAGTGCTGATTCAAGCGCCCCAGGGTTACCATTATCATCCCGTGGTGAGCAGTTCCAGGTTGTGGGCACAACACACTCGTATTTGGCAATTTTTTTGTCTTCGACCTTAATGTAGTGCAAAAGTGCCCCTCGGGATGCCTCTGTAGCACCAAACCCTTCTCCACTATCTGGAAGTTCATAGTCAGCCATAGACGGCGCACCATGTTCAAAACGTTCAGTCTCCTCAATAAGAAAATCGGCAATTACCACAGCCGATATGGCGCGACATAAATGACGGCCAAGCACAGAGTTCAGCTGGCTGGCCGTAATCCCTGCAGTTGCGGCAAAGCTGTCGACAAGGCTTTCAAGTTGTTTGTTATTCCCACGATGATAATCAACCAGCACCCGGGCTGCTGGACCGACTTCTACCATGGAACCACTGTAGCGAGGCGCCTTGACCCATGAATAGGCTTGGGACTTGTCGGGATCAGGCTCCAGATGGCCCTCTTTAACCCGCAATCCTGATGCCGATGAATATTTTGAGTATTTGACATCCTCGGTTATCGCCTCAAAATCAACATCTTTAACCTCCCCGTTTAAGAGGATGCCTGGGGCAAAAAGCCTGCGGCTATTGAGTTCAGGACCAAGGGGCAGAAGTCCATACGACATAAAGCCGCCTTTACTTTTGCCGATATTCCAATAGTCAGGAAACGCCTGGGCAACAGCCAAAAGATCAGGAATATATTTCTGATGAATGAAATTTTTGACCTCGAGAATCAGCGACTGATAGGAGGCTATTTTGTCAATGGTGGAATCCTGCGTACAGCCGCCGGGGAAAATTGCAGTGGCGTGAGGAAATTTACCGCCAAATATAGCAGAGGCCCTGTTGGCCTTCTTTTGGATCTCCATGGCCTCAAGATAATGTTTTAATGCACCGATGTTAATCTCCGCATCTTCAATATACTGTCCGGAAAGCCTCGGCAGAAAAGGTGCCGCCGGAAATGGTTTTTTAGATGCAAGTTCAGCCGACACCCAATTTTTGACAGTCAGCAGATCAGGGTCAGCGCCCTTGTATTTAAGAATCGCCGTCACATCTACAAAGTCTAGGGCAGAGAGTTGGTAGAACTGCAAGAGATAGTCATAGAGATGGTTGGCGCCCTGAATACAGTTATGCATTATCCGGCCATTAGCGGGCACAATCAGGTTATAGGCATTCTCCTGGGCGTATGACGAGGCAATCGCATGGGCATATGGACAAACACCACATATGCGCTGGGTGATCTGTTGAGAATCAAGGGGATTTCGACCTTTTAAGAAAATTTCGAAACCACGAAACATCTCACCCGCACATTTAGCATCGGTTATGACATTATTTTCTACAGTTGTGTGAACGTTTAGATGGCCTTCCAACCTGGTAACAGGACCAATGTCTACTTTCATATAAATTCTCCAAAGCCTGGTGTATGTGTTGCCAAAAAAAACTGAAATGGTCTGGAACTGTATCCAAGCCTATCAATTAATTATCATGTGTTGAAACAAATCGTATGTACCTATCCCTATCAAATATCTCATTTTCTTTCTTAGAAAGTCAAATTTTTAATCTTTATTCAGCAAACTATCTCTTGATTTTTGCCTAGAATCCTGCCTATCCTTTAATACTGATACGTTGTGTTAAAAGCCTACGCCTGGTTTTTTTCTATAGAGATACGAGTAGAAATTCTACCATAAATCATATTGCCGTTTTACGAGGCAGACAATTAAAAACAGGAGTGTATCTGCTCCGATGGGGAAAGAGAGGCTATTCATGTTTGCAGGATTACAAATTCGTCAAAAGATCGTTACTGGAAGTATTGGGGTGCTTGTGGTCTCAATGATTTTGCTTTCTCTGCTTATCGCCTTAAAAATGAAGATTTATGGTGCTAAGGAGATCGAGATCTTCAGGGCTCAACAGATAGAGTCGACTAAAGTGAACTTAAAAAATTATGTCGATATAGCCTATCGGATTGTTGAAGCAAAGCATAAGGAAGGCAAAGTAGACATGGCAAAAGAACTGGTCGGCCTGATTCGTTATGATAATGGTACCGGCTATTTTTGGATTAATGATATGGGTAAACCGTTCCCGACAATGATCATGCACCCGATTGCTCCAACTTTGAACGGTAAAGTTTTGGACGACAGCAAATACAACTGTGCTCTGGGCAAAAATGAGAACCTCTTTGTGGCTATGGCCTCAGCCTGCGAACAATTCGGTGCAGGATTTGTGGATTATCTTTGGCCGAAACCCACGGCTAACAGTGTTACCGAGCAACAGCCGAAACTCTCCTACGTAAAGCTCTATAAGCCCTTAAACTGGGTTATCGGAACAGGTGTATACATTGATGATATTGAAGCCATGGTGGCAGAAAAAACTAAAATCGTTAACCAACAAATCAGCGAAATGCTGCTCACCGTTTTCGGCGTCCTTTGTCTGGTTTTGCTTATCGCGGGCTATCTGATGTGGCTGATGGCCGGTAAAATTTCTCGACCTGTTCTGGGCTGTGCAGATTTTGCGAGTAAAATTGGTTCGGGCAATTACTCTGCAACGCTTGAGGTAAAGGGTGCAGATGAGATAGGTCTTCTGGCTGACAACTTGCGAGATATGGCGGTGAAGCTTGAAGAGTCTCAAAAAAGAGATGCGACGATAATCGAAGTTCAACAAGAGTTGAAGCGCGGGGTCAAGGCCAATGCGGACAGTCTTCATGAGGCAGTCAGCGACCTCTCGAGAATGGCGGCTGACCTGGCGGAGAAATCCCAGAGTATTGTTGAAGAGTCTAATACCGTAGCAGCAGCGGCTGAAGAGATGAGTGTTAATATGGCCTCTGTGTCTGAGGCAGCCGAAAGTTCACAGAAAAACATTGATTCAATCACCTCTGCAACAGATGAAATGACCAGCACCATCGAAGAGATAACTAAAAATTCCGAGAAGGCCAGAACAATTACCTTAGAAGTTAAATCATGTGTCACAAATGCCTTTGAAAAAATCGACGTTCTTGGCAGGGCCTCTGAAGAGATCACCTCTGTTGTGGAAACCATTGTCGAGATTGCAGAGCAAACAAAATTACTGGCTTTAAATGCCACAATTGAAGCGGCCAGGGCTGGAGAGTCCGGCAAAGGCTTTGCAGTTGTTGCTGGAGAGGTCAAAGATCTAGCCGCACAGACCAATGATGCAACCCAGGACATAAAACGTAAAATTGAAGCAATGAGCAGTTCAACGCAAAGTACTATCGGTGAAATAAAGAAGATAGGTGATGTGACAAACAATATGACTACAATTGTTGAAACCATTGCAGCTGCAGTACAAGAGCAAAGTATTTCCAGCCACAATATTTCAGGTAATATCAGTGAAGCTGCTCAGCAGGCCAAAGAGGTTGCTTCCAATGTTGTCCAGGCGGCAACAGCCACAACTCAGATTGCTAAAGGCGTGAGCAATGTTAATGCTAACATAACTGATATCAAAAAAGCGGTGGTTAACGTCAATGACAGCTCAGTAATCCTTGCCCAGGTGGGGAAGAAACTGCTTGATACCATAGCAAATCTTTAAGCAACAAAGCATTACGTAAATAGAAAGAGAGAAAGGACGAAGATGTCGGACTATAACCCAAAGCAGATGAAAATTTTACTCGTCGAAGACCAAGCTACAATGAGAAAGATCGAGATAAAGATCTTTAAGGAGCTTGGTTTTGAAACTATTATTGAGGCTGAAGATGGCGCAATCGCCATAGATCTGCTTCAAGACATTGATGACATTGATCTTATTGTCAGCGACTGGAACATGCCCAATAAAGGTGGCTATGATTTACTGGTTTGGGTGAGGGCTTATAAAAAATATAAGGATGTGCCATTTATTATGGCCACAGCTCAAGCTGATCGGTCCCAGGCCAACAAAGCACAGCAAGCTGGGGTAAGTGCCTTTATCCCAAAACCATTTACCGCAGATGACTTTAAAGCAAAGGTTGATGAACTGTTTAACCCCGAAGGGGCAGAAATCCCGAAAAGTCCGGTTGGCCCAGTTATTGGCAGTTCGGGTAAGGTAAAGCTCCGGGTCGCCCATATTCAGATTACGGACCACCTCATTTTGGGTGTTTTAAAAGATAAAATTGACAAAGGCGAGTTTACACCGAAACATTTTGAGCTCGAAACCCAATGCCTCAATGGGTGGAACCCTGTAGAACAGGCCCTTGAAAAGGGCAGCGTTGACGCGGCTTTTGTTCTCGCCCCAATTGCCCAGGATCTTTTTTATCATGGGATCCCGCTAAAGCTGACCCTTTTAGCGCATAAAAACGGCAGCAGTTTTGTCCGCAACATCACGGGCAGCTACGCCCCGCCCTTTGCCAATTATTTCAGGAATAAATCGTTTCTGGTCCCACATAAAATGTCCGTCCACCACATGCTTGCCCATATGTTTTTTGAAAAAATAGGCCTTAAAGCAAGTCTTGAGAAAGGCGGTGATGTTGATGTTAACCTTGAGGTCGTTGCTCCGGTTAACATGCCAAAATTTCTCAGCGCCAGTCCGGATGTGGGGGGCTTTATGGTTGCAGAACCGATTGGCAGCAAATCAGTTGCGGCAGGAATAACCAAAATGCAGTTTTTGTCCGGTGAACTTTGGGATAATCATCCCTGTTGTGTGGTTGCCGTCCGCGACGATTTTTCGACAAAACACACTGACGCGGTCTATGAATTTACCCAAATGCTGGTCGAGTCAGGAAACTACATTGCCAAATTCCCTGAGGAGTCTGCACAGATTGCGGTAAATTTTCTCGATCCAGAAGGGCAACTGGGATTTGCCACTCCCGTCTTAACTAAGGTTCTAACGACCCCTCAGGGCATTACCACCCATGATCTTTTCCCAATTATCCAGGATTTTGAAACTATGCAAAGATATATGCATGATACGATGGGAATAGGGCAACTGGTCGATCTGGAGAAGTTTATTGACTCAAGATATGCAGAAGCCGCCTGTCAGAACACAGACGTTACTGTCGCTCATCTCAAGAACCAACCGGAAGAAATTGATGCCCTCTTGCTCCGTAACGCTGTACTGAGTCGTTTCAGACTCCACGTGGAAGACAACTATCTCATGGTTTACAATAGTTAAGAGAAGGCGCCGTTTTACTTCACACTCTTACCTCTTTTTTTCAACGCCAGTTCGATCTTCGTTTTTAAGTCGGCGCCGCTGAAAGGCTTAACAATGTACTGATCGACACCAGCCTTTATAGCAGCGAGAATATTTTCCTTTTCCACCTCACCCGTCACCATAATAAATGGAGTATCTGCTATGTCCGGAGCGTTCCTGATGTGAGTCAGCAGATCGTAACCTGACATAACCGGCATATTCCAATCTGATATGACCAGATCGATTTTATCGCTATGCAGGATGTTATAAGCTTTTTTGCCGTCATAGGCGATTACCAGGTCGTGGTGGCCTAATTCATTAAGCAGCCCAATGATTATACGAATCATGGTCTCTTGATCATCAACTATTAATATGCGCATCTGTATACCTGTTTTAGGTTTATGAACTGTTTGAAATTATAAACATCATGTACTGAATTCGAGTAAATTTCCCACTTTATTTTTCATTGGACATTGACGATTATCGAACGTTATGTTCGTTAAAGTCAAGTGAAAATTCAGCACAAAAATATAAGTTTTCACTGCCCTTTTCTGGAAAGGCTTAGAACACAATTTAAGGGCAGGGTCTACGGTATGATTACTCAAAATCCTTGTACCTGGAATCCAGAATAACGACTGTACCACTATCAGTATGGCAGCGAATCAACCGGCCTATCCCCTGCTTCATTTTGATATCCGTATCATAGCGGTAACGTGACCAATACTCTTTGGGTGGCACTAATTTTTTCCGGGCAATCTGGACAGGATCGGCGGGAGACGGATATGGTATTCTGGTTATAATTACCTGAGTCAAGGTATCGCCCTTAAAATCAACCCCGTACCAAAACGTATCAACGCCAAAAACCACACTCTCCTTGCTGCTCCTGAATTTTTCACAAAGACCAACAGTTGAACGGCCTGGCTGCTGAATCCAAAACGGGTACATGGTATCTTTAAGTTTATCAAATACACGCTCGTAAACCGCTGTAAGGTCCGAGTAGCTGGAAAAAAGCACTAGTGTCCTGCCCTTGTTGCTGATTATCAACCCTGGCAATTGGCGAGCAATTGAATCCAGCCAGGCTTTTTTATTCTGGTGTTCACCGCTGACAGCGCTACCGGGAACAATAATTTTCATCTGTTCCTTCGAAAATGGTGAGGGTACGACCGCAAACCGAAATTTCTTCACCTCATCAGAGATCTCCTTATCGATCAGCAAAGGCCGATCGATCCCCACAATTTTTTTAAAGCTGGTAAAGCTGCTCTTGCTGAGCATCGTAGCAGAAGTAAACACGACGCTATCTCGATCTTTATAGATACTGGTCCGAACTATGTCGGAAACATCAACCGGCCCGGCAAAAAGTAAACAATGTTTTTTGAGCAGGAGATATGAGGCGGCACTATTACTCTCCTTTAAACTTTCAGCAATCCTACCGATAGCCCCACCAAACTGGCTAAGCACTGCGACCTCGCGCTTGGCCTTTTTTTTACTTCGCATCACAATATTCAGGCTATTCCACACCCCGCTGTCTTCAAGAAAATTAAAAATCTCCACAACAACTGAAATCCCCTTTTGGATCGCTGAAACAATATTCGGGAACTCGCTGCTGCGTATAAGCGGCTGGTCGGCAAGAAGGGGTTTTTCTTCGCCCCATTCGAGCTGAGGGTCAATGGACTGGAGTGCTGTTCGCAGTTTGGCAATCGATTCGGCGAGTGTCTCAATTGCGTCAATGGCTTTTTGAATTTTCTCTGTAACATTCTTATTGGAGGTCAAAAGAAGTTTTGCAAAAAATGTCCTTAGATAGGTCCTGGCCAAAATGGCCTCCCTAGTATCAGCCTCTTCCTTAAAGGCGTTACGCACTGCGCTTTCAAAATGATTTGCTTCGTCTATGATATAGTTGCGGAATAAACCATTTAAAATCGGATCTTTATCAAGAAAAGCCAATTTGTGATGATTGGTAACGACCAGACGGGCCATAGCGGCTTCGCCAGTGGTAATTTGGGCAGGACAGGCGCTGTGGTGTGGGGAGCAGTCATCTCTAGCTGAAACATTCTTGAGGGTATGTCCCAAAAATCCGCCGCAGTCCAACTCTTTTTTGACCCGCCAGCCAATTGAATCAATATCTGCACGCCTGAAATGAAAGGTAAGATTTACCATGTACAGCCAGGCCAAAAGATTGCCCCCCCTGAGTTCTTCATAGGCATCGAAAAGCTTCTGACTACACAAATACCCAGCCTTACCCTTTAGCAAAGCTGTCGGAATCTCTTCGTATAGTTTCAATTGGGCTTTGGCAAAACGAATCTCTCTATAGAAAATCTGCTCCTGTAAACTCTTGGTATATGTTGAAATAACCACGCGATTTGTTGGATTGCGCCTCAAGAACTCCAGTACCGGGACCAGATAGCCCAAGGTTTTACCGGTTCCGGTTCCAGCCTCCAGACATAAAACCGAGCCCTCATTCAATGACTCCGTAATATGCCGACCATAACGGGCCTGTTCTTCCCGAAACTGTATTCCGTTGCCACTCTCTGACAAATCCTTGTAAATCCGAGTGATTGTCTCAGTAGAGATATTCACCGGTTTCTTAAATTTGCTTTTCTTAATATCTTTTGGATCAAAGGTTTCCAGGAACTGCTGCCAGTCAGGACTGTCCGCCTTGCTCACCGGGGAAAACAGTTCACCAAAATATTCTGAATAACTGCGGGTGAGCCGCAGAAAAAACCCGCCAAAAAGTGTGGCACTCTTCTCCAGATAATAACGAAGCGCCCTGGCGGAAGGTTGATTGCTATCGTTGAGAGTTGTGGAACAGATATGTTTGACCAGCTCAACAGCCAGATCAACGATCTCTTCAGCATCAAAACTTAATTTACTGCGATTTTTTTTGAACAGATACTCAAATAGAGTTTTGGGATCCGTGGAATGCAGATAGGGCAGAAAAAACTCAATGGCAAAACTTAAATCAACCACTCTTTTTCCAGCGCAAATCTCTTTGATATCCTCAAAATTTTCATACGGATCAATAATAGCCGCCACATCGGAGTCTGCCAGGAATGTTGCCAGTTCTGCAGCCACTTGTTTTATGTCTGGAGCCTTGTGCAACTGTTCCTTTGACAGGTTTGAGTAATAGCGGTCTCGACTTGTTAATTTGGGGTATCGAATAAGCGAGGAAAACTTCTTCGGCGGTAAACCAGGAGCGATTGCTAGAGCAGATATAGAATAAAGACGGTTTCCCCTGTCTTTCTGCAAACCGCAATGGCCAAAGACAAATGCTATTTTTTCAATAGTATCAGGATAATTTTGAAGCATATTTTACTATTTTCATTATGTCTAAAACTAAATACAAACTCGGTTTTTCATACCATGATACTCATTTTGAGGGATAACTAGTTGTAAAAATGTTTTTCCTTCACCAGAATTTTCTGCAAACGCCGCCCTCTATTTATCCCCCTATTTATCCGCATTACCCGCATTACCCGCATCAAAACAGGCCACTCTTCAAAAGAGTAATCATAATTGCCTCAAAAAAAAAGATTGCTTTCCTCTATCGATCTGTTCGATGATAGTCTCATTGCAAAACGTCGGCAATAATAACTTACTGAGTGCATCAATGCTTAAACCAGGACTCCACGAACAACGAGAACTGGCCCCCATTAACCACTTTCCATTGAATGCATAGAGAGCTTTTTGGTTTGTTCGTTCAGGAGGCCGGCCATCCTTGGCGGCGATTCCGAATATCAGGTTTATTAACAGCTTGTTCGTACCCGGGCCATATTCTTCAAGAAAAATATTGATTTTGGAGTGGGGTTAAGATATCAAAATATAACATTAGGTGTCGCGCTCTTTCTAATCAATATGAGACTGCGGAATCTATTCTGCATAAAATCAAGAGGGTTTACTACTCATGACAAGAAAAATTCTTATCGTTGATGATTCGCCTATCTCCAGGAAAATGCTCAAGAGTCGTTTTCCCAAGGAGCAAACCTATGATTTTTACGAGGCCGGTGACGGTTTAGCCGGTTTTGAACTATACAAAGAGATCCGGCCGGATATTACCTTCATGGATCTTACCATGCCGGTGATGGATGGCCCCACTGCCATTGCTGAGATCAGGAAGTTCGACCCTAATGCCTTGATCATCGTTTCCACTGCTGATATTCAGATCAAATCACTCAGTCTGGTCATGGACCTGGGCGCTTTAATGGTTTTAAAAAAACCGCCTTCCTCGGAAAGTGTGCTGGATGCATTGACCCAAAGCGAAGAACAGCTGAGGAAATAACAATGGAAGAGACTACTACTTTGTTGAGTGAAGAGGAAAAAGACATTCTGCAGGAGATAATGAACATTGCTTTTGGTCAGGCCGCTGCTGACCTGGCCGAGATCATAAATATCTATGTTGTGCTGAATGTCCCTTACATCCAGGTATTACGAGCAATCGACATGCCAGAATATCTGCATAATGAGCTTGCCGGCCATGAAGTGATCAGTATGGTTGAGCAACACTTCTGGGGCGATTTCAAAGGCAGCGCCTACTTGATCTTTCCCTCTGGGGCTGGTAAGGAACTGGTTTCGATCATGGGTGAAGGTGTCGGTGAGAGTGGTTTCGACTCGGCATCCTTCGATGGTATGGAAAAAGAGACCTTGATGGAGGTTGGGAATATTCTGATTGGGGCCTGTGTCGGCAAAGTAGCTGAACTACTTGATGATAGGGTCACCTACTCACCGCCACGGGTTGCGATTGAGAATTTCGCCATTAAATCTATCCCCGCCGAGATCTTTGACCTTCATTCATCGGCTATTGTCCTCAAGACAGTGTTTAATTTTAATGAACGTGATGTTAGCGGATTTCTTTTTTTAGTCACAAAACAAGATTCCATCAACTGGCTGAAAAATTCATTGGTAACATTTATGGAAAAGTATGAGTGAGTCGCTGATCCAAATATTTGAAACTGTTAATATTGGAGTTGTGACCCTCGATCTTGAATTACGTGTCCAGTTTTGGAATCGTTGGATGGAGTTACACAGCCAGATACCGGCTGAGAAAATAATCGGCACTCCAATCATTGACTCCTTTCCAAACCTGGACAATCCCCGTTTCTCCAAGAATTGTAAGGCTGTCTTCTCCTTTGGCAGTTTTTCGTTTTTTTCCCAAAAACTCCACAAATATCTTTTTCCTTTTAAGCCCGATGCTTCATATGGCAACAGCTTCGATTTCATGCAACAGAGTTGCACCATGGGTCCACTCCGGGATCAAGACAACGTGATAAACAGTCTCTTCCTGATCGTCCAGGATGTCACAGAACTTGCCGCCTCTGAGAACCGTTTAATTGAGTTGAACACCAAAGATGCCTTAACCGGTATTTATAATCGACGTTACCTGGAAGCACATTTGAAGGACGAGTGCGAGCGGCACCACCGATATGGTCGGCAACTGAGCCTGATCATGCTCGATATCGACTTCTTTAAAAAAGTAAATGACAACTACGGCCACCAGTGTGGCGACCAAGTTCTGAAAGCTATTGCCCACGAAATTTCCAAGCTTGCGAGAAGCACGGACTATTTTGTCCGTTATGGTGGCGAGGAGTTCTGCTTGATATTGCCAGAGACATCGGCCGACGATGCCCTAAGCCAAGCGGAGCGGTTTCGTGATCATATTGCCGATCTGGTTATCCCCTGCAAGGAGGCCTCGATCAAGGTGACCATCAGCCTGGGGATTGCCGAGCTAGCCGCGGGAAATTCGCCCGATCAGTTGATGAAGCGGGCCGACGACGCCCTGTATGAAGCAAAAAATGCAGGAAGAAACAGAGTAACACTGTGCTGAGGATGGCTTCGGTGTCGCCCAGTGGGCTCTTCACTCGGCTCTTTAAAAGATAATACACTACAAAAAACCCCAACAACTTTCAAAGTCTTAGGAATATCTGCCCTTCCCTCCTCATCTTTGCCAGCCCTCAAAACCGCCAAAAGATATCACACTTCAAGACCCCGGGCATTGGGTTTTTATTCGGTCTTCGTTAAGTCAGATTTTCACATACACCCCTCGGGATCTGTTTTCAATTTCCCCTTGCTGTTTTAACCTATGCACAATGCCATACAGCTTACTTTTTGAATAGCCCGTTTTCTCGACCAACATCTCAATAGTGACACCTTTTCTTCTGCTGCCTACAATTATTTCAGCAACGAACCCGGTGGCATCTGAGGGCGCTGGGGCCTTACTCAGCTCCATAACTGGTGGATTAACAGGCTGAACGGCCTTTTTAGCAGATGCTTTAGTGGCAACAGCCTTCTTCCGATCTTTCTCTGGCCCTTCTTTTATCTTCCTGGAAAAATCAGGTTTACTGTCCATATCTATGCCAAAAATATCTGAGAGGTCGGCATCCACGATAATCTTGGCGCTCTTCTTGTTTGTTTTCGCCAGTAGTTTTCCTGTTTTCTCCTTTACCGCCTGAGCAATAAGATCGCCCGTATCTGCCTGGCGTAATTTAAAAAACAGGGAAGGATCTTCATCAAATCTGGCGCCGACACCGTATAGAGCCGCAGCAACATGCTTACACATGGTGGCCCAATCGGGGCAGCTGCAATCAAGGCTGATCTCCCTCGGACTAGGAAACAACCCTTTATCCTTTGAGAAAAAAATATCGCTCAGACCGACAGGAAACTTCCCGGCCAGAAGATCCTGCAATGATTGCAATTTCCCAGCAGACCCCCTTTTTATCGCTGTCCAGTTAGCCGCACTAATGGCCGCAATTTTTATCACCACCTCATACGGTTTTGCCCCCGAGCCCTGAACAAGGGCCAGCACCAGGCCTGCCTCTATCTTCAGGTCAAGCACGGCCCCATGCCTCACATAACTCCGGCCCCTGCCAATACGATTACTATAGTCGGCGTAGCGTTCAAGGTTTTTGTTCCATGACTTGCCCCACCAGGTTTGGGCCAAGCTATTGCCTGTAATCACAACCGGATTAATTGCAGGATCTTTTTTCTGAAGCTGCTTTAATTTTTTAGCAGCTTTATCTTTTTTTTCTGCAACTGAAACATATTTTGGATATTCCCATCTCATAAACAATCTTCCTTTTTGCTATTTATATGCTTGTGCTGTCACTGCTTCAGTTTAGAGTCGCAGCGTAAACATTTCATATAACTCCTCGTTGCTCATCTCAGTTATCCAATTTTCTCCGGATGCAGCAATGATATCATTAGATAACTTTGCCTTCTGGGTCAACATCTCATCAATCTTCTCTTCTATTGTACCCTGAGTTAAGAACTTATGAACCATGACATTTTTTTTCTGACCAATACGAAAAGCCCTGTCCGTTGCCTGATTCTCCACCGCCGGGTTCCACCATCGATCAAAGTGAATCACATGGTTGGCCGCCGTCAGGTTAAGGCCAACGCCACCAGCCTTCAGTGATAAAATGAAAAAAGGCACATATTCATGACTCTGGAATCTCGAAACAAGTTCTTTTCTTTTTCCCACAGGAACGCTGCCATGCAGTATCAAACCGTCCCTTTGAAAGATAGTGGCCAAAAACTGAGCTAGTGGTCCCGTCATCTCTTTAAACTGGGTGAAGACCAGAACTTTCTCTCTTTTTTCGTAGATCGTTTCACATATCTCGCGCAACCGTTGAAATTTGCCGCTCTCCTTTTCATCAAAGGCACTAAGGCCCAAATACTGGGACGGATGATTGCATAGCTGTTTAAACTTCATCAGAGCCGATAAAATAAGGCCCTTTCTTTGAATGCCCTCCGAATTGTCAATCGCCTCATGAATTCCTTCAATTACTTCACCGTAAAGCACGGCCTGCTTTTTACTCATGGAGGCCCAGGTCTTCACCTCCACCTTGTCCGGCAGATCAGAAATAATCGACTTGTCAGACTTTAAGCGCCGAAGAATGAAGGGGCTGACAACTTTCCGCAGGCCAGCATAGCCATTCGGATTTTTGGCAAGACCTTTACTGAAATGACCAAACTCTTTGGCATTGCCAAGTAACCCCGGATTTAAAAAGTCAAACAGACTCCAGAGGTCAGACAACCTGTTTTCAACCGGAGTACCGGTCATGACAATCCTATTGGCAGATTTCAATTTTTTAATCGCTACAGTCTGCTTGGTACCCGGATTCTTGATAGCCTGCGCTTCATCGAGAATAATATAGTTCCAGAAATAGTCCTGAATCCATGTATATCTCTGCGCTAATGCGTAGGTCGTTATCACCAGATCCAGTGCATCAAGTTTCGCGGCGTTCAGTTCCGGAACTGTACCCGGCTTATGAAGATCCGGATGGGCGGCAACATAGGTAAGGCTCGGGAAAAATGAGTCTATCTCATTAATCCAGTTTGAAAAAAGTGATGCCGGGATTATCAATAACGATGCTCCAGTCACCCCGTCTCGTCTTTGCTCCGCTTTCAGGACATTAAGAAAAGCAAGTACCTGCACAGTCTTGCCCAGTCCCATATCATCCGCCAGACAGGCGCCTAGCTTCAAACTATGCAGGCAAAACAGCCAATTCAAACCATCGTGCTGATACCCTCTAAGTTTGGCTTTAAATGTTTTGGCCGTTTTGACAGCAGTGCTTGCTGCAGGATGATGTAACTTTTCAAAAACCGATTGGAGCCATTCGCCATGCGACACTCCGCTAAGCACCTCGCCATCTTCGGTACCGATAACTTTCTGTGGGTTAATGGAGAGACGCATGGCATCCAGAAGGCTAATCCCCTCATCACCGTTGAGTTTTCTGGCTTTTTCATAGGCCTCCAGAGTCTGTCGCAATTTCTCGGGATCAACTGCGACCCACTTGTTTTTTATAAATGCCAGGCCTTCGGCTTCCATGAGCAGGCGGCGGGCCTCAGCCTCTGATATCTCAGTATCTCCAACCATGAGTCGAGGCTTGAAATCAAGCAAGGCCTTCAGTCCGACCGTCGATGGTGTTTTCTCTCCAATGCTGATTGTCAGACCTATCTTGGCAGCTTTCCCCTTCCACCAGTTAGGAATCCGGCAGAGAATACCAGACTCTTCATAAAGCGGAATCTCCCGAAAAAAGGTAGCCGCTTCTTTAACAGACCAGGCCAATGGATGAAACAACTCACCAGTATCCCGCAGATCCGCCACCAGCTTACTCTGCTCAGCGGCAGCATCTACCGTAATAAGAAGCTCCAAAAGTTTTTCATTGTTACCGTCGTACTCTTCCAAAGCGTACTTTAACGGAAGATGCCTTGACTCGCCCTCAGCGTTGAGCCGGGTTGAATAGGTGGCGAGAAAGGCAAAGGGGGAGTCACTCTTTTTATTTTCAACCAAGTGAAAATAGATCCGGCCAAGCAGGTGCAGGTCGGGGCGATACTCTTTTACAAACTCGGCAACCGAGCCTGCGTAGGTCGTAATTTTTTGAGAAAAAATGTCATGAATCCCCTCCCATAAGGTAAAAAGCGCCTCCTCATTGAGATATTCACTGCCGACCATCAACGGCATCTGCTCATGGAGTTGGACAAGTTCTTCCTGAGCAAGAGGGATGTCAATCTCACCGCGCAACTCTTCTATATCGGGAGTCAAACTAAGTTGACGAATGAAAAGACCAGAGAATCTTCGCCAAAAACTCAAAGATGGAGATAGCACAATATTCTTATTGCAAAAACCAACGAAAAAGAGCCAGCTGTCCGGGTCGGCAGCATACTGCTCAAATAGTTCATTCTGCAACAATTCACTGAGTTTATTGAGCTTTCCGGCAGCTGGCAGCCATTCAAGCAGAAGTGTTCTGTCCGGCATGATTGCCGCAGTCAAATCATGTTGTGTCATTGTCAGTTTCTTGTGTTTTGATGGTCGCCAACAGGATAATCAGTCAGCAAAAAAAGAGGTCTTGAAGATTTTTTTTTTTAATGCCAAAAGAGAAAATCCCTGTGTCACAGGAATATCACAGTATTTGTCATAGCAGTGTCACATCTCCACGAATTAAGGGGTCAATTAAGGGGTCAGGTCTTCATTCATGACATATTAAGCTCTTTCTCAATTTTATTGACCATTCCCTTCAACTTCTTATTGTCAGCCATTTTCCTGGACATTCGGCTGGTGGCTTGGGAAACGCCGGATTCGCCTATACCAAAATGCTCGCCGATATTTTTTAATCTCTCGCCCGTATATTTGCTGCTGAGATACAGTTTTACATTTCTTGACAATGGTGGCTCGTCTCCCAAAACGGTGTCCACGAGAGCAGAAATCTGTTGAATGGATATTTTTTCGTGGAGCTCGTGTAGGGCAGGTATTTCCTTGTCGGGGTTTTTACCCGCCAGATCTTTCTCCTTGATACTGGCTATAAAATCGGGACTTCCCAACAAGGTTGAACTTATCGTATCATTTAATGGACTGTCATATTTCTTGTTAACAAGTTCGGATACAAACTCATGGTATCCATGCTGCGCGGTTGAAACCTTTTCATTGAAATATCCAAGAATTAAATCTCTGGTCAGCCACTCAGGAGGCTTTTTGCGGCCAATATAATACTGATAGCTTGACCAGACATAATCATCCGGTGCTTCAACCATCTTGGCCCTGACCGGATTCAGATGAATGTAACGTGAAAGTTCTTTTACGTACTCGTCAGCATCAACAAGAATCGCTTTATAGCGGCCCTGAAAAAGGTGCCCGGATCTTTTGCGTTTGACATTGAAATAGGTGGTGTAGGCACCGTTTATATGGCGCATGATTTGCGACAGATTTCCCGATGGAGTTTCCAGAAGTAAGTGGTAATGGTTGTCAAGTAGGCAGTATGCATGAATT
>JADGBM010000065.1 GCA_015231515.1 Desulfobulbaceae bacterium | reverse complement strand
GCTGTGGATATGAATGTTACGATCGTTGGACCCGGTGCTTTAGGTTGCTTGTTTGCCGCTCGGTTGGCCATCGCCGGAAACACGGTTTGGCTGTATGATCGTGACAAAGCGCGTGCCGCCTATATTGGTGATCAGGGAATTGTCCTGCAAACCAGTACTGGCGAACAGCGAGTTCCGATCCTCTGCACTGCTGACTCAAGGGTAATAGGTCGCACAGACTTAATTGTATTGTGTGTTAAGTCCCACGACCTCGCGATGGCCTTGAGGCAACTTAGGCCGCTTCTTACAGATGATGCTTTGTTGATTGCCCTACAGAACGGTATAGGGCATCATGGTGCCATGCAGGCTGCCGGGCGAGCTTTTGCGGTAGGCGTCACTGCTCAAGGAGGAACCTTGGCTGGTATTGGAAAGGTTGTGCACGGAGGATCAGGGCAGACAGTTTTGGGCTACCTGTCAGAGGTGTCGAAGCAGAAGTTAACTCTTCTTCATAGTGTTGCTGAACTCTTTAATGCCGCCGACCTGCCGACCGTGGTGTCTGGAAAAATCCTGAATGCGATCTGGGATAAACTTGTAGTAAATGTCGGGATCAATGCCCTGACTGCCATACACGATTGTCGAAACGGTGAACTTCTTGCCGACCCGCTGCTGATCAGTGAGCAACGTGCTGCGGTGCAAGAGGCAGCAAATGTTGCTGCCGCAAAGGGGATCATCCTGTCCGGGGATCCTGAAGAGATTACCGCTAAGGTATGTGTTGCAACAGCTAACAATGTCTCGTCCATGCTGCAGGATATTCGTAAGGGCAGGCGGACAGAAATCGACGCTATTAATGGCTCGATCGTAAGAGCAGGAAAACGTTTGGGGATTGCAACTCCAGTAAATGAGAAATTAGTGGCAGCGGTTAAAGCCATCGAGCTTAAAGTAGCCAGAGCAAATAATAATTAGTAATAAGGGAGATACTATGTCAACGCATCTTTTTACCTCAGAGTCAGTTTCAGAAGGCCATCCTGATAAGGTTGCCGATCAAATTTCCGATGCTATATTAGATGGAATTTTGACACAGGATAAATACGCCAGAGTTGGCTGCGAGACTCTGGTTACCACCGGAATGGTCGTTATTGCCGGGGAGATTACAACTACTGCCTGGGTTGATATGCCTCAGGTTGTTCGTGATACCGTTAAAGAGATTGGTTATAACTCGTCAGATATGGGATTTGATTCACAGTCCTGTGCTGTTTTAACAAGCATTGATAAACAGTCACCAGATATTGCTCAGGGTGTCGATGAAGGAGCTGGTCTGGACCTGGATCAGGGGGCGGGGGATCAAGGCTTGATGTTTGGCTATGCCAATAATGAGACAAAGGTACTCATGCCAATGCCGATTACCTATGCGCATCGCCTGGTTAAAAGGCAGGCTGAGGTTCGAAAAGCTGGAATATTGAGTTGGCTGCGCCCTGATGCAAAGAGCCAGGTTACCATCGAGTATGTCGACAACAAGCCGAAACGTATTGAAGCCGTCGTCATTTCCACGCAGCACTCCCCTGAGGTCTCCTATGAAGATCTCAAGGAAGGAGTAATGGAGGAGATCATTAAACCAATTCTGCCAGTAGATATGGTTGATGCGAACACAAAATATTTTATCAATCCCACAGGCCGCTTTGTTATCGGTGGGCCGGTAGGCGATTGTGGTGTAACCGGTCGTAAGATTATTGTTGATACCTATGGTGGTATGGGGTCTCATGGCGGCGGCGCTTTTTCAGGAAAAGACCCGTCCAAGGTTGATAGATCGTCTTCATACATGGGGCGTTACGTCGCTAAAAATATTGTTGCCGCAGGAATTGCCTCTCAGATCGAGGTTCAGGTTGCATACGCAATTGGTATTTCGAAGCCTGTCTCCATTAATGTCTGTAGTTTTGGAACTGGTCTGATATCAGATGAAAAGATTAAGGCCTTAATTGATCGTCATTTTGATCTGCGGCCCAAAGCAATTATTCAGCACCTTGACCTTCTGCGGCCTATTTATTGTAAAACTGCTGCTTACGGACATTTTGGCAGGACAGATGCAGACTTCACCTGGGAGCGTACAGATAAAGCTGAGGCCCTGAGGGCAGATGCCGGTATCTGATTAAAGATCTGGTAAACAACTCAACAAATCAACCAGTATACGAATTAACAAACTAATAGGAATAAACATGACTTCAATTATCGAAACAGGTGACTACAAAGTTGCTGATATGAATCTTGCCGCCTGGGGGCGTAAAGAAGTGGCTATTGCCGAAACTGAGATGCCTGGTCTTATGGCAACTCGTGAACAGTATGCCGGCAAAAAGCCCCTGCAGGGGGCTCGTATTGCCGGTTGTCTGCATATGACAATTCAGACAGCGGTTCTCATGGAAACGCTGGTTGATTTGGGCGCAGAGGTGCGATGGTCTTCCTGTAATATTTTCTCAACCCAGGATCATGCTGCGTCGGCCATGGTTGCGGCAGGAATTCCTACATTTGCCTGGAAAGGTGAAACAGAGGAAGAGTTTAACTGGTGTATCGTGCAGACAATTGAAGGCCCTAACGGCTGGCGGCCTAATTTGATTTTGGATGATGGCGGGGATTTGACTGTGATGATGCATGAGAAATATCCGGAACTTATGAAGGATGTTCGCGGTCTGAGTGAAGAAACCACCACTGGCGTCCATCGGCTTTATGAAATGGTTAAAGCTGGAACCCTTAAAACCCCGGCGATAAACGTTAATGACTCGGTGACAAAATCTAAATTTGATAACCTCTACGGATGCCGAGAGTCACTTATTGACGGTATTAAACGTGCTACAGATGTTATGATTGCTGGCAAAACCGCTGTTATTGTCGGGTACGGCGATGTTGGTAAAGGGTGTGCACAGGCCTTGCGCGGCATGGGTGCGACTGTTTTAGTCACTGAGATTGATCCTATCTGTGCGCTACAGGCCTCAATGGAAGGGTATCGAGTTGTGACTATGGAAGATGCGGCCCCGGTCGGGGAAATTTTTGTTACCTGTACCGGCAACTTACGGGTTATTACACGCTCTCACATGGACCAAATGAAGGATCAGGCCATTGTTTGTAATATTGGCCATTTTGACAGTGAAATTGATATTGCCTCCATCCGAGATTTGCAGTGGGAGAACATTAAACCCCAGGTTGATCATGTTATTTTTCCTGATGGTAAACGCATTATTGTCTTAGCTGAAGGCCGTCTGGTCAACTTAGGCTGTGCAACTGGTCACCCAAGTTTTGTCATGAGTAACTCCTTTACAAATCAGGTTATGGCCCAGATTGAGTTGTGGGAGAACCATGAAAAATACGAAAATAAAGTCTATTTTCTGCCCAAAACGCTTGATGAAAAGGTTGCGAGGCTTCATTTGCAGAAGGTTGGTGCTAAGCTTACCACTATGACCAAGGAACAGGCCGACTACCTTGGGTTATCTGTCGATGGCCCTTATAAACCAGACCATTATCGGTATTAGACCCCTTCTGGCGCGGGTGTAAGCCCCGAGTTTCGCATTTCTATGTAACAGCTGACAGAAAATTGGTTTTACCTTGATAAAAAAAGAGTCCCATTCGGGGCTCTTTTTTTTTTGAAAGATGGCAAAACTCTTGTATGATGTTTTCGTGACTAAATCAAAGAGGTGTTTATGAAAAAACTATGTGTTTTGTCGAGCTTATGGCTGGTTGTTCATCTGTTTTCCGTCACTGTTTATGGATTTGATCAGGTGGCCCTGGAAACACTGCTGAGTACAAACGAATGTCTGCGCTGTGATTTAACGGGGGCCGATCTGTCGGGGAGGACCTTGACCAAGGCGAAACTTGAGGGTTCGAATCTGGCTGGGGCCAATTTAAGCAATACCATCTTGCGTATGGCTGATCTTCAAGGAGCTGATTTTAGAAACGCTGACCTAACCTTTACGGTGTTTGAGGCTGCCGATCTCTATAAGGCAAATTTTGATGGCGCAAACCTCGAAGGAACGGTATTTGACGGGGCATATCTTGTTGACGCGGTTTTTAGCGCGGCAACCATTGCAAGGGCTACTGGTCAAGAGGCATCAATGGAAAAGCTTACTGTCGAAGAGCCTGTTCAGATCAACGTTGAAACCGCTGAACAGCAATATAGAGCCAAAGTGGCAGAGGTACCAGTCACTCAAGTTGAGGAAAGGGACTCGACAGAAGCCGTTCTGACAGCGACCGATGTCGAGCGTATGCCTGTAATAGAAAATAGGGCTATTGGACAAGGTATTGAGAGCTTGATACAGGTGCCGGAGGGAGCGGGAGGCGATCCAAGCCGGTATGCCCCGAACCCGGTTCTGAATATTACCGGCTTTAGACCCTTGAAAGAGGAGGTGGCGAACGTGGCGGAGATGGAGTCCCTGTCGCCATTGAGTAAAGATGATCTTCTTGACAAGGTTGGTGATACTCAAATGTGTGTTGGGTGCGATTTTTCCGGAATGAATCTGGCTGATAAGAAGCTTAAAGGTCTGTATCTTGAGGGGGGAAGGTTTGAAGGGGCAAATTTAGAAGGGGCTAATCTGCAGTCAGCTAATCTCAAAGGTGCCAATCTTCGCAATGCCAACCTCAAGGGCGCTGATTTGCGTAAGGCCGATTTATATAAGGCCGATCTTTCCGGTGCCGATCTTTCTGGTGCTGACCTGGAAGATGCCCTTGTTCTCGGGGCGAACCTCTCAGGGGCAAATCTTGAAGGCACGGTACTTAGTCAAGGGCCAGTTATTCAATAGATTTTGGAAATATTACAAAGTAGGGGGGGTGCCATGCCATATGTAAGTATTCGAGTAGCAGGCAGTTTAGATAAAGAACAAAAAGCAGAAATTTGTTCAGGGGTAACTGAGGTCATTGCCAAGGTTACAGGTAAACCTAAGAGTTCTATTCTCATTTTTATCGATGAAGTTGCTCACGAAAACATCTCCTCAGGCGGAAATCTTTTACAAAAGCCTTCTTCTTGAACTATCTTAACAGAGATCTTCTCGTATTTTAACCACCCAGTTCTGGTTTGAATAACTGCCTGTCTTTGGAGCCTGTATGGCCGATATGCAATCAATAAATCATCGCTTAACAGAACTCCGGCAAAAGCTTAACTTTCATGCCCATCGATATTATGTCCTTGACGATCCACTTATCTCGGATGGCGAGTATGATGAGCTGTTTCAGGAATTACTCGGACTTGAGGCTGAATATCCGGCCTTAGTTGACTCCGATTCGCCCAGCCAGAGGGTTGGAGGTGCGCCTCTTGCCTCATTTGATCAGGTTGAGCACCGAGTGCCAATGCTCAGTCTTGAAAATGCCTTTGGTATAAGCGATTTTCGTAACTTTGAGGAGCGGATTCAGCGTTTTCTCCAAACTGACCTCCCGATTGATTTCATCGCCGAGCCAAAACTTGACGGTCTGGCAGTCGAGCTTGTCTATCAAGAAGGACGATTTGTTGTTGGTTCAACCCGTGGCAACGGGTACGTTGGTGAAGATATTACCGCGAATCTTAAGACCATACAGGCAATACCGCTCAAACTACAGGGTATATCTCCGCCTCTGCTTGAGGTGCGAGGGGAGGTTTTTTTGCCGCTTTCGGGCTTTGAAGCGCTTAATGCGCAGAGGGCATCAGCTGGAGAGCCATTATTTGCCAACCCTCGCAATGCTGCCGCCGGTTCTTTGCGGCAGTTAGACTCAAAGATTGCCGCTGCACGGCCACTTGACTTTTATTGCTACGGTATATCTGACAGTCTTCAAACTCAATGCGAAAGTCAGTCGGAGCTTTTTGAGCTGTTCAGGGCTTTAGGCTTTAAGGTCAATCCATTGCGAAAAGTTTGCACGGGTGCTGAAGCTGTTGAGCAACATTTTAATTGTATTCAGGAACAGCGATCTGAACTTGTATACGATATTGATGGTGTTGTTGTGAAGGTTAACAGGTTTGATCTACAGAAAAGACTTGGCAACAAAGCTCGCTCCCCACGCTGGGCAATTGCCTGGAAGTTTGCCGCACAACAAGCAACAAGCCGTATCCTTGATATTGAATTTGGAGTCGGTCGAACCGGGGTCATTACCCCCATTGCCATTCTTGAGCCGGTGACGGTCGGAGGGGTTGTTGTTCAGCGAGCGACGCTGCATAATGAGGATGAGGTACGGCGCAAGGATTTACATCTGGGAGATACTGTCCTGGTGCAAAGGGCTGGTGATGTTATCCCTGAAATTGTTAAGGCGATTGCGACCAAAAGGACGGGGGCGGAAAGGCCTATTGTAATGCCCCAAAACTGCCCGGTTTGCGAAACGGCGCTTTTTAGGGCCGTTGGGGAGGCTGCTCTTCGTTGCCCCAACGCTTATTGCCCTGCTCAACAGATACGTGCTTTAAGCCATTACTGCGGAAAGGCCGGGCTTGATATTGAGGGACTTGGAAAAAGAGCTGTCGAGCAGTTGTATGAAAAGGGTTTAGTCGTTGATCTGCCGGATATTTATTCTCTGGATTCCCATGCTTTAGCGGGCCTGGAGGGTTGGGGCGTCAAATCTGCCCAAAATGTACTGCAGGCAATTGAGGCCAGCAAAAAAACGACCCTGTCCCGATTTGTTGCGGCCTTGGGCATACGTTTTGTGGGAGAGGTGACAGCACAGCTTCTAGAGCAGCATTTTGAAACAATTGAGATGCTTCGCACTTCTAAATATGCAGATTTTTTGGAAGTTGAGGGCATTGGCGCTCAGGCAGCCACCAGTCTAGCCGAATATTTTTCATTACCTGATTCTGTAAAAATAGTGGATCGATTGATTGAGAAAGGAGTCTGTTTTACCCAAAAAGAGAGCCAGAAAAGCAAAGCTCTTTCTGATTGTGTCTTTGTGTTTACTGGAACACTACAGCTCTTTTCTCGAAGTGAAGCTAAGTCTCGAGTGAAAGATCTTGGTGGGCAGGTAGCCTCCTCTGTCAGTAAAAAAGTGACGCATGTGGTCTGTGGAGAAAAAGCGGGTAGTAAGAGGCAGAAAGCGGAGGAGTTGGGCTGTGCTATTCTCTCTGAGACTGAATTTTCTGCCCTGGTCAGCCTCTAAGGTTCTGGGGTGGTGGGACAGAGAGGGAATTTATTGTTAAATGTTGATGGCTGAATCAAGGGAAGTTGTAGTGTCTAACAGATTGATATTGTCTTAAAAGTAAACATCGTCGTCTAAAAGCGAGATCCCTATAGGTAGGTTTGGAGTTTATTATGCACGAAAATGCGAGTATGCGTGTCACGTGTCCGGAATGTGGAAATGACACTGAATTTTTTGAAGTGGCTGATGGCGTAATTATTACCACACGGTACGTGCAAAATGATGATTGTAGTTTCACTCAGGATGGTGATGAATCCCAGGTATTGGGCGAAATCAAGTTTTTTTGTGGCGAGTGCAATGCTGATCTCACTCGATATCACCAGCACTTTATGGAAATGCTTTTTTGACAACAATAATTACCGATAACAAAGCATTACGGAGATCCTACAATGTTTTGCAACGAGGAGATGTCGTTTTTGGTCGAGTCAGTCTCAGGCCTTCAGAGGAAACTCTTCTCGCTGATTTGCTTTCTCGCGGTGTTCACTTAATCCCATCGGCTTTATCTCAGCTTGCCAGCCGTAGTAAAGTTTTGCAGGCTGAGTTGTTCGGGCCCTGGCTTCCCGCTCGAACTCTTGCAATCCACGATAACCATCAGCTGCTTGAGGCTTTGTCGCTCTTTGGTTCCGGCCAAAAGGTTATTACCAAACAGGACAGAAAAAATGCCGGAATGGGCATTCATCTATGGGCCTCTATTGAGGATGTCTTTACTCACGCGACACTCGGAAACTTACCGTATCCATTTGTTCTACAGTCATTTTATGGCGGGGCGAAGGATATTCGGGTTCTTGTACTTGGTGATTACGTTGAGGCCTATTGGCGCGAAAACACAGCCAACTTCAGAAACAACCTTCATTGTGGGGGAAAGAGTCGTCCTTGTGCCTTGACGGCTGAGCAGGAATCGATTTGCCGAAAAGTGATGGCAAGGGGCGACTTTCCATACGCACATGTTGACCTGATGGTTACCGACCAGGATGAAACCTATATGCTGGAGGTCAATTTGCGCGGTGGGATAAGGGGCGCTATCGTAAATTCGAAAGACTATACTGCGATGATTGAGGTGATACATCAATCAATGCTGGATAAAGTTTTAGCGTCGTAATTATCAATGGCCGGAATAAAAAAAGGGGATTCATGCCTGAGCATGAATCCCCTTTTTAACTAAATAAAAGCGTGTTCTATACGGTCAGTTATTATACACAACCGGTAGGCTTTGGAAGGCCAGCCATTTTACATGCTCCTTTTCCTGGTCCTGATGGGAAAAGCTCGTAAATTCTTTTAAGTGGGAAGCCTGTAGTTTTAGAAAGAATACGTACCATTGGGGCGATACCATTTTTCTTATAGTACTCTTGGAGAGTATCGATAACTTTTCTGTGCTCGTCTGTCAGTTCGCCAATACCTTCGACGCTACGAACATACTCAACCCAACCGTTATCCCACTCTTCCATACCTTTGGTTAGGAAGCCGTCCTCGTCAACATTATAGGATTTTCCTTCATGATCTATTGTAGCCATTGTAACTCCTCCTTTACTTATTTGTAAGAAATGGTTTGAAAATTAAATCCATTCTGCAAGATGACATTGAATACTATAGCTCTGGCCATTTGTCAAGGCGGTAAGCGATAATAAATGAATAGCTCTTCATTTATTAACAATCATGCTGCTCTGTGACTGTGAAAGGCAGTCGTAATGGCCTATTAGATAATTTGCTGGTAGGTGGGCGAGTGATGTTTTTGAAGGATACTATATTTCCTCCAGTTGATGTTGTCGGCAGTCGGGAACTCCGCTAAATAGTGTAACCCCCGGGACTCTTTTCTGAGAAGCGCGGAAGTTACAATGAGCTCAGCCATCATGGCTATGTTACGGAGTTCTACTAAATCGGCAGTGAGTAAAAAATCCTCATAATGTTGATTGACTTCGCTTAATATTGGCGCTAATCGGTTTTTGACCAGCAGCAGGCGCTTTTCACTTCTGACAATGCCCACATAGTTCCACATAAGCCGACGGATTTGATCCCAGGTATGAGTTATGAGAATGCACTCCTCAATGCGCTCAGCCTTACCTGGAAACCATGACGGCAAGTTATGGAAATGCTGCTTTGATATCGCCGGCCAATCACGCTGACACTGAAGGAAAGCTTGATGGGCAAAAACAACAGCCTCTAGGAGAGAGTTGCTGGCAAGACGGTTGCCGCCATGCAGACCGGTATTTGCTGTTTCGCCAAGGGCATAAAGATTGTCAATAGTTGTTTTCCCTGAGGCATTGGTGACAACACCGCCACACATATAATGTGCTGCCGGCACAACAGGTATTGGCTCTTTGGTGATATCAATCCCCAGTGATAGACAGGTAGTGTAAATATTGGGAAAACGTTTTTTTACGAAGGCGGACTCTTTGTGACTTATATCCAGATAAACGGAGTCATCGCCGCTGGCTTTCATCTCTGTATCAATTGCGCGGGCAACAGCATCACGGGTAGCCAGATCACCGCGGGGATCATAATGTGTCATAAAGGCATTGCCTGCTTCGTCAATGAGCCTGCCGCCCTCACCTCGCACAGCTTCCGATATGAGAAAATTTTTGGTTTTTGGGTGATAAAGACAGGTCGGGTGAAACTGTACAAACTCCAGATTTGCCACCTGGGCTCCGGCCCTGTAAGCCATTGCCACACCATCGCCAGTGGCAATGTCAGGGTTTGTGGTATACAGATAGACCTTGCCGCTGCCCCCTGAGCAAAGGATTGTCGTTTTGGCTTGAAAGGTGTGGATTTCACCGGTATTACGCTCAAGTACGTAAGCACCCAGGCAGCGGTCCTTTCCGATTTCTGCAAGTGGGGTGATTCCAGCTTTTGAGCCAATCAGGAGATCAATGGCGATGTGGTTTTCAAGAATGGTTATCCGGGGGTGGCTGGAGGCTCTGGTAAGAAGCGAATTCTCAATCTCTCGCCCGGTAAGGTCACAGGCATGGGCAATGCGGCGGGCAGAATGACCACCTTCTTTACCAAGATCGAGATCATTTTTATCAGCAGATTTTTGAAAGGCCACGCCCAGGGCAATGAGCTCTTTTATTCTCTCCGGGCCGCTTTCCACGACCATTCGAACAATCTCTTCGTTACAAATCCCGGCCCCTGCCCTCAGGGTGTCGGCAATGTGCATTTCGAAAGAATCGCTTGAGTCAAGGACTGCGGCAATACCGCCTTGGGCCAGGTTAGTTGCCGTGTCAATCTTGTTCTTCTTGGTAATGATTGTTACACTGCCAAGAGTTGCCGCCTTCAGGGCAAAAGAAAGTCCGGCAATGCCGCTGCCGATGATTAGAAAATCGGTCTGTTTTTCCATAACGTATTTTCAGTTTGAGTTTTTTGTTGTAAGTATTTAAATCCCTTTGTTTAAAAGCGCAATGTTAGTGTTGCTTCATGTTAGTGTTGTTTCATCAGTATTAAGTGAGGTCTCCAAGCAAGACGCCTCTATTGTCGACAGCAAACTTGATATTTCATCCATAATCCATATTTTTTTTGACATAAAGAACTGATATGCCTGACTTGAAACTTGTAATTTTTGACTGTGATGGCGTCATGTTTGACTCCAAAAATGCAAATCTTGAATATTATAATCACATTCTGGCCAGGTTTGGTCATCCCCCGATGTCTGATGAAGAGCTGGACTATGTCCATGCCCACCATGTTGAGGATTCTGTTCGCCAGATTTATAGAAATTACCCGGATGATTATAGGAAAGCAGATGAGTACAGGAAGCAGCTTGATTATACGCCGTATTTAAGACACATGCTCATTGAGTCGGATTTGATCGAGTTTTTGCGGTTTTTAAAACCCCGATTCAACACAGCCATCAGCACGAATCGCTCCAGCACAATGAAAACTGTGCTGGATATGTTTAATCTTGCCGAGCATTTCCAGATGGTAGTAACAGCTCTTGATGTTGATAACCCAAAACCTCACCCGGAAGCGCTCCACAAGATATTAGCGCACTTTAAGTGTACTGTTGAGGAATCAATATATATAGGTGATTCTCAAATTGACAGGCAGCATACTGAGGCGGTTGGAATGAGGATGATTGCCTTTAAAAACCAAGCACTTGCAGCTGAGTTTCATGTCTCCAGTTTTATGGAAATTGTCACTCTTGGGATACTGCGCTAATGGGAAGGGTTATCTCTGCACGAGCGTGACCACCCCGTCAAGAAAGTCGATCTCCTTGAGAACGACTCCGGCTACGAGCTGAGGGGGCTCAAAGAGGGTGTTTATCTGTATGCCGTCAGCCGTAACTTCAAGTCTGGCGGCATTATCCATGATTTTTTCTTTCTGATCGTTTTTTTCAAGTATTATACTCATCTGGCACATGGTTTTACCTCGTTGGGGAAAGAGTTTGTTGGCTGATAGCTACAGTACTTACGATTATACTGAAGATCAAGTCGATCATAGCACTTTTTGTTGGGCGATCAGACAGTTGCTACCTGGCAATGACGCGGCAGATCAGGCTGTTTTATGGCTGGCCATTCTATTGCTTATCAGCTCAATACTGAAAGAAGCCTGATGAGCGAAATGGTCAAAACTTTCAAAGCTTGTCTTGTCAAGGGCTCTTTTGCTGGGTAGCCTGTCGGCGTAAAACAGCCCGATTGGTCGACCGTTGATTATGACCGGGGATATAAAAAACTCCTTTGTGCCAAGCATATCGAAAATTGACTTGCCGATGTGTACTGAATAGCGCTGCCAGGAACTATAGTTGAGCCACATGCTGGCCGCACCGTCAAAGAGGGCCTCAGAAAAGGGGTTGCTGGTCATATCTCCGACGTTGACAGAGAAACTGTTGTGCAGCTCTTCTGCATTGACGCCAACTGCATATTTGGCCCGGATTTGTGAGCGAAGCGGGACATAGAGGGCGAATATGGCCCGATCCATTCCGATGCCACGGTGAATACCTTCGAGGAGTATTTCAAGAATGAGATTAAGATCCGGATTCGTTTTGATCAGGCCGGAAAGTTCACGCAGGACTTTCAACTGCACCAGGGGGTCGGGATCCGGGAATTTGACGATCTCACCCGGTTTATCGTCTGGGGATTCAATCGTCGATTCGAAGCCGGGGATGAGTTTAGCAATAGTTGGAATTCCATAGAGAGTGGCAACTTTTGCAGCTTTTTGTGCGGCTTCTTTGACCAGGGTTTTACTCTCCCGGGAACTCAGGTTGAGTTGTGCTGCAACTTTGCGATAGACCTTTGTTGCCGCGTCAGTGTCCCAGCCAGAGGGAACGGTTTCCGCAATCTCTTCGCCAAGGGCCATAGATTGCATAAGCGATGAGGTTTTGTCATCTTTTCTGAAGGCCTCAGAAAGCTGTGGGCTTAGCCCCCATTGCTCTACGAGTGCGCGGCTTAACTCTGTAAGTGTGAAGCCGAGAACTTTTTTTTGTGCCTCCTTGGCAGAACCACACTCCGAAAGGGCTTTTTGCATCTCCTTAACATCGTTTTCTTCAGCTGTACACCAGAAGGCCATTTCGCCAATATTGTGCATGAGCGTGGCGATGAAAACCTCCTCCAGATTGGCTTCACCTTTTTCGGCGGCGATCGAACGTGCTTGGGATGCTGCGTGAAATGATTTTGCCATTAATTCAGTGACTACCTGTTGGTTTTGGCTGCTAAGTATTGATTCGATAACGGCCACAGAGAGGCTGAGGTCACGAACGACTTCAAAACCCATCAGGACAACAGCTCTGGATATCGTCGAGGTTTGACTGTGTGATAAGTTGTAGTAAGAACTGTTGGAAAATTTAAGGATTTTGGCGGTCAGGGACGGATCGCGCAGAATTATTGAAGCCAGTTCACTGGCGGATGCATCGTCGGTTGAAGTGACTTTGGAGATTGAACTCACTGTTGATTTGAAAACAGGAAAGTCACAATCTGTGATTTTTTGTATCCATTCGTTAAGCTTCTCTGACATTAAAAAAACCTGTGCTGAATTTATTTAGGGGCCGTCAAGAAACAATTGGGACATAAATGGCGGCTTGGTGAGTAGTTAAAAGTCTAGGAATCTATTGACTCTTAAAGAACTCATAGTATACAGCATATACAACAGCAATGAAGTCAGGCAAGAACAATTTGAGAATGGTAGAATATGCTTAAACAGTTTACGGTTGTTGACTACGGTAAGATTTTAAAAGCGATGCGCAGCGTTGCAGTGGTTGGCTTGTCGCCAAAAGCAACCCGCCCGAGTCATCAGGTTGCTCAGTATCTTCTTGATCACGGCTATACCGTTATACCGGTTAATCCTGGCCACGACACTATTTTGGGATTGACCTGCTATCCTGATCTGCAATCGATTCCTGGCCATATTGATGTTGTCGATATATTTCGTAACCTCAATGATGTGCCTGGAATCGTTGATAGTGCTATTGCGGTAGGGGCAAAAACTGTCTGGATGCAGTTGGGTGTTGTGCATGAGGCTGCCGCCGCCAAGGCGAGGTCTGCAGGCCTTACTGTTGTCATGGATCGATGCCTTAAGATTGATCATCAAAATCTGTTTGGAGGATAAGATAATGGCGGCAAACACAGTGCTCTTGCCGATGTTTGTTGCTTGGACTTGGGGGTGTGGTCGGCGCTCAGGTGGGCGCGCGCCTGGTTGACCAGGTCTCAACCGCAGGGTTTAGTCGCATACTCGCTGTGATCTTGATAGCACTTTCGTGCTACCTTTTTATAAAAAAATAAACGATCTGTGCAGTTAAAAGCCGAACCAAAAGAAGAGGCCTGCACTCCTCCAAGGCCCGGTTGCATTTATGAGAGTGGCGGCTGTTCCGTTCTACTCATTATTTCACTGATAATTCTAATGTGGGTGTTCAGTTTACCTGGACTGGGCTGCAAGTTTGGGCAGGCAGCTTCAGCATATTTGGTGTCGATAAATTTGTTGAGATCAATAATAGACCCAACTCCCATGTTCTCAAACATGTAGCGCTGGGTGTTCTCAAAATCCTGGAGGACGGGAAAAAGGTTGTCGGTCTTAATGCCGAGGGGATCTGTAAGCACCTTGTGGAGAATTGGCTCTTTGAGTTCCAGTTCGCCTTTTGGGTCGAGGAATTTCACTGCTATCTTGGCAGACAGTTCTGGGTTGCTGCCGACAAATTTTCCGGCTTTGATTAAAAGATCCACAAACTCATAGGTTGCATCGGAAAAGCGAGAAGTGAAGTCATCGCGCATGGCGACGACACAGCATGGGTGGTCCGACCAGAGTTCGTTGGAAAGGAATTTGGATGTGGCGATCCCTGCGTTGACCGATTCGGAGCCGATGGGCTCCGCCACCATAAAACCACCTATATTTTCATCCTCCTTTAAAAATTTAGACATATTTATCGGGGCGACAACCTCCAGGTTGATGTCAACGTCTGCACCTTTTTCAAGACTTGCCTTGAGCCCGAGCTTATCGAAAAACATGTGCGTGAGCATGTGGTGGATCGAAAGTTTATGGGGGATTAGAAAAGATTTTTGTTTGAAAAAGGAGGTGGATGGGGTGTTGTAGCTGCCACGGGTATTGCTGACAAACATGCTTCCCCCACGATGGGCAAGCAGGGTTAATTTGATAGGGGTTTCATGTTTGAAGAGGTCTTGGGCAATTGGTGCTAAAATAAAGGCGGCGTCTACGTGTCCTTTTTCTAAGGCCAGCTCGACTGGGTTCCAGCCATTCATGCAATTGGTTTCCAGCTCAAAATGCTTTGGCGTCACTTCGCCTCTGGCGATTTGATCCTTTAGGATTCCCAAAATGATGTGATCGGTAATCTGGATATGGGCAACCCGCAGCAGGGCTTTTCCGGAAGAGGCAACAATTGGCCCTAAAACCGCTTCTTCTGAAGAACCGGCGTAGGTGCCACAGGTTTGTTCGATTGTCTCTTCTATCTCTTCTGTAGAAAACGGTTTAGGAATAAAACCGCTGACACCAGCCTCTTTTGCCTTGTTTGCCTGCGCTTTATCGGCTTGGGCGGTTGCCATAATGAACGGCACATGGCCGTAAGTTGCAGATTTACGAACCCAGACGAGCAGTTCATAGCCACCCATATTAGGCATATTCCAGTCACTGATGATCAGGTCAATGTCATCACGTTCTTCCAGGATTTCCACCGCAACTACGCCATCTTCAGCCTCAATTATATTCTCAAGGCCGATGCTTTTAAGAATTTTAATCTCAATTCTGCGCATTGATTTTGTGTCTTCAACGAGTAGTATTTTCATGTCGGTTGAAAATGTTGGCATTGCTTTTCCTCTCTAGAGCATTATCGCCCTGTCGAGGGCGAAAGTTCGGCACTGTTGTATTATTTCACAAAAAATTGAGAACAAAAGCAACTTTTATTTTAGAGCCAGAGTTTGGTTCTGGCTCAGAAAACGTCTCTGATAGGTTCTGGTTTTACCAGGATACGCATGGGTGGCGGAAACTTGAGCTTTACACCAGTTTGAAAAGAATCGTATACTAAAGGATGATTTTTTTTGGATCAAAAAACGGTTTTACGGGGTTTTCCGAAGGGATTATGGCATAGGGACTGTATGGAAAAAAAGATTTTAGTTGCCGTTGATGGCTCAATCAACAGTTACAACAGTCTGCGGTATCTGGGACAGCTATTTGCCGATTTGGCAGATGTGCATATTCACCTCTTGTATGTCGTATCAACGGCTTCCTTATCTGTTGGGATGGGCTGGTTATGTGAGCATGATCGTCTTTTGTCGCTGTCGCCTGCTGAAAGAACTCGATATTCGGCTGCGAAGCGTTTTATGCAGGAAGCTGTTTTGCAGTTAGGGCGTCGTGGAATTGAGGCCGAGCAGGTCTCAACCAAAATTATGTTAGCGAAGGCTGGAGTCGCTGCCGATATCGTTTCCGAGGCCCGCAGTGGGCTCTACGATGCGCTCCTGATCGGCAGACGTGGTTTGACCACAATAGAAGAGTTGATTCTGGGCAGTGTTTCTGCGGCAGTGGCACAAAGTTGCTATAGTATGCCGGTGTGGGTTGTTGATGGCAAGGTTGACTCAAGGAAGTTTCTTTTGCCAGTCGATAAATCATTGAATTCGCTTAAGGCGGCAGACCATCTAGGTTTTATTTTAAAAAATAACCCCTATGCCCAAATTAACCTCGTTCATCTGGAGTCAATAATTGGCGGTGATACCGATCCGGACTTTGTAGTTCTGGAAGAACAATGGGGGAAGGCGTGGTGCGATGAGCACCTGCATGGCGCCGATGCGGTTTTTCACGGGCCAGAGCAAATGCTGATTGATCGGGGGATATCAGCAGAGCACATTTTTAGAGAACTCGAGATCCGGTCTCTGACCCCCCATGCCCAGATTGTCAAGCTGTCTAGTAAAGGCCATTACGGGACAGTAGTCATTGGCCGACGAGCCAAAGGGCTTAAAAAGGGCTTTTTTAAAGGGGTGTCGGATAAAGTGCTGGAGTTGGCCAGCCATATCGCTATCTGGGTTATCGGCTGAGGCGCTACAACGTGTGGGGGATATTTCTCGCGCTGGGGATTTCCGCTCATTTCTTGCTGTAAAAAAACCAATGGTTTTGCTTATCTAATTATTTTCTGTACCACAATGCGGTATGTGGTGATTGCCTAACCTAACAGTATGTCGAGGGATTACAAAAAACCAGGTAGAAACATGGCCTCAAGGCATAATAATTGCAGAAATAGTAGTTATTGTTACAGATAGGCTATTTTTTTGCTGAGGGTAGTTGGGGAGATAAAGGCAAAATACGAAGAAAATGTAAAGAAAATGAACATGCTAAAAGGGTCAGACACATACATGAAAACCTAAAACGATACAGAGATTTATGACTTGCAATGTAGGAACTCACTTGATTGTGCCAGGCTGGCAGCAAGGGATCTATGCGCGGATATTGAAACCGGAACTCGCTTGAATAAGCGGCTTCCGGTTTTTTGTTTCAGGCCATGGCGACCCAAAATGAAAAAAAATGAACATTCAATATCAGCGGTAGCAGGGGGGAGAAGGGTGTTGCGTGTGTATAGCGACGGCTATTAAAAAAGAGAAAAAGAGAACTGTTATGGGAAAAATAGTATTAATTTTTTGGATGTTGCTCTTGGCAACGCAAGCTAATGCGACAATTGTAGATGCCCCACATAATGAGACGAACAATATCTCTTGCGGGGACTGTCACAGTTACTCGCTCTGGTGGCGCTATTCGCCAACCACATCGAGTCTTTCACCCACCCATGACACCATTGTCGATGACATCTGTGCGCAGTGTCATAAGCCGGACGGCTGTGCACCGGTTTACCCGGGGCACTCAGGTGCGGCTATGATTGCTGTGCAGCGGCATAACCCCGCTCTTCCGGATGACTGGTCCCGGGGCTGTACTGACTGCCATAATCCTCATCAGCAGGATCAGCTGCACTGGGCCAACACCAATGCAGACGACCTCTACCTTGTGACTGGTGATATTCAGCAATTTTCTACATTTGTCAGTTTACCGATCACCGAAACTGGCTGTGACGGCACTGTTCAGGAGTATTATACAACTCAGCTCCGGTATATGAACGTCGTGTCAAACTGGAGTGAGCCAAACGCCTCTTGGCCCTCTAAAAATGGTCTGCCTGGGCGCGGCTTAATTTTGGCTGTTTCTGAGCCTGGCGTAACTGGACCTGTGACAACTCCGGTTGCTACCTACGAGATTATTTCGATCGATGAAAGTTTTCAGAATATAGTTGTCCGGGGAAAGGTTTTTAAAGAGGATCCAGAGAACCCTGGCCCTAATCGTTACACCATGGAAGGTGGATCATTTGGCTTGATTTATGGGCAGTTAATTCGAGATAAAGTCAACAACTCACCGGTAAAATTCTTTGATCCGAATCGGCTGAGAGTTATTGGGGTTTGAAAACCAAAATAATCATTGCTACCATCGAAATTCCCCGCCCGACCACTAATAGGGCTCACCACTGTAGTTGCTTGATACGAGGCGCCGTTATTGCCATTTCCTGAGGCATCAACAATATCGTAACTACTGGTTACCCAGGCCGACTCATCCATGTGATAGAGCAGTGCGTAATCGGTTGGG